>CAZIGP010000207.1:0-7272 GCA_964538425.1 uncultured Pirellulales bacterium
ATGTCGGTAAACATGCCGATGGCTAACGAATCCCCTTGTGGGTCAATGAGCGTTGACCAACACGCCGAAAGCCAAACCGCTTGCCCATCCGCTCGATTGGCACGCAACTCCATTTGATTCGCTTGATTCTTGTCCTGCAGCCACGCTTGATAAGAATCTAAAACGCCGTTCACATCCTCTTCATGAGCTACATCACCGATTGATTTTTCGCACAACTCAGCTTCCTGACAACCGAGCATTTTTTGCAGCGAAGCATTCGCTTGCAAAAATCGGCCTCGATCATCGACGACCGAAATGCCTAATGGAGCATTATCGAAAATCGTGCGAAACCGAGATTCGGCCATGACGGCCTTATGATACTGGGCACGAGCTAAAACGGCGAACTGAATCGTGGCTGTTAAACCTAACGATAACAAGATGCCGGACACGAGCACCACAATCGGCAATGCACTGCGTTGTTGACTCTCCCACTGTTTCGAAGGAACGTCGGTAATCGTCCAAGTTAAGTTGGCGAATGGCAGCTTCGTGGTTTGAGCTAATTCGTTGTCGCCTAATTGGGGATTCGGATAATTATTAAATAGTACGTGGTTTTGATCGCGAACCGTTACGAATTGACCTTCCGTCGAGCTGCGTTTCAAAACTTCAGGAAGTAATCCATGCAGATTAAAAACTGCGATCAAACAGCCATCATCGGATTCCCCTTGTCGAACTGGTTGGCAAAGCCAAACTTTGACATTATCGACCGGTTGCAAATTGGGGATTGCGGCAACAGAAACCATTCGCTGACGAGCCGTTTCGATCATTTCTCGCAAGTTTGGATCACTGCCAATAATTGCGGAAAAATGATAGTCCTGCTGGTCACGCGTCTCAGCCCATTGGGTTTCCAATTTGGTATCGATCCATGCCAAACCGTCATATCCTTTCAGAGCTTGTAAGTAATTCTTGGCATCTTCTCGCCAGGCGGTTTCCGAAGTTCCCCCAATTGCATTCCAGCGTTTGGCCATGCGCATCAACACTCCTTCATGATGCCGAAACGCATAGCTCAAATGTTCGTTCAAATCTTCAAACTGAGTGCGAACGTCATGACGAATTTGTTGGCTATCTTGAAATTCCAAAACGTGCCAAAGTGCAATGCTGCCAATCAAAGCTGCATTTCCTGCCAGCAGCGGCAGCCACTTGGAGAAGGTGATTCCAAACTCTGACGGAACCTGCACCGACCACGCCATTAGCCAAATTGCACAGCAAACAACGGTGATGGCCGTAGGAATGGCCATCCCATAAGTTCCGCCCCAACCATGAGCAGACGTAAGGCCCAGGAGGTAACTCACGATGCCGACAACAGCAACTGCCAATGCAGCCGACGCGGGCAAGACGGTGGCGATAAATTGTCGATTCTGCGTCTTCAAGAATCGAATGGTAACAAATGACAAACCAATCAGCACAAAGCACAGTGCCGAATTAATCGACATCCGCCCACCTGCAAGGTGAAGCTCTGTGTGAGGATTTTTAAAGAACAATTCATCGATATGAAAATTGGCGCCGGTAAAATATTGGACTCCAGTTAAGCTAGCAGCAACGAGCAACAACAGTCCGATGCATCGCACAAAGACGACTTTGCCGCATGCCAATGCGATGAGAGCAATCCCTGCCAGTCCAACCATGAGCGCGGTATTGAACCGCATGACCGAGCTATCAAATCCTAATTGCACCATTCCCAGACGGTCGGTTAACCAGCCAACAATGATACAAGCTGCGAGTGAGACGATTAAAAGCCCCGTAAGCGTTGTGCCTAACCTGCAAACATACTCGTAGCGTCGTTGGTCGACGTGGGTATCGGAATATTTATGGGAGAGTAACCAATTCGTATTCATCTTCATCAATGGCCTCTCCGCAAAGTCGCTGGAGCTTAAAAAATAGACTTAGCGATTGCCATCGAAGCAGTCTTGAAACGCTTGAAAGCTAACTTTGCAGTAGATGCTTGACGTTTCATTTACCTGCCCCTTTGAAACCATCGTTAAGCAATTGTCGGGTTCTGATGGATATGGCAAGTGTAAGTCATCGTGATGGCCAGGCAGGAAAAGTAGGCCCGGTAGCGGCCGTTCCCCTCGATTTCGTATGCGCAATCCGTTTATTCGGAAGCCAGAAATCCGGGAACATTTGCCTGTTTTCAAAGAATTTCCCTTCGGGCCTAGGGGGGAGGCAGGCGTCTAGTCCTAGACCATCGAATCGAATCGCTATAAATTGGCAGTTTCGCAATTGGATTTACCTGCACGCCGTATACGCAAGGCTTCTCCTTTCTATGAGCACTGTTGCTGACGATCCGCGGATTATTGAGTTTGATGTTCGCACCGATGAAATGCTGGTTAACATGGGGCCCCAGCATCCCAGTACGCACGGCGTGCTAAGGCTCGTGCTGCGGACGGATGGCGAGATCGTTTCGGAAGTGATGCCGCACATCGGGTATCTGCACCGTTGTGCAGAAAAGATTGGCGAGAATCTGACACCGCGGCAATGGATTCCGTACACCGACCGAATGGATTATCTCGCCGGCATGAATATGAACCTCGGCTGGGCGCTCACGGTCGAAAAACTAATGAAGTACGAGGTGCCAGAAAAAGGAAAGCATCTGCGCGTGATCATTGCAGAGCTTGGGCGAATTGCCAGCCACTTGGTAGGCATGGGAGCATACGGATTGGACCTCGGTACTTTCAGTCCGTTTTTATATGCCTTCCGCGAACGCGAAAAAATCCTTGACTTGTTTGAAGAAGCCTGCGGAGCACGGCTTACTTACAGCTACATCACCGTGGGCGGTGCAACCGCCGACTTGCCGCCGGGTTGGTTACAAAAGTGTGAAATCTTTTTGGATCAACTGCTGCCGGTAATTAACGAATGCCATGCGCTGCTGACGACAAATGCCATTTTTGTGCGCCGCACAGCGAACATCGGTATCCTCACGCCGGAGATGGCAATTGATTATGGTTGCACCGGCCCTGTGCTGCGCGGCAGCGGCGTCGATCAAGACCTACGACGTGATGGCGAAGAACGATACACCGAGATGTACGACGGTTACGCCTTTGAAGTCATCGTGCAAAAAAACGGGCATTATCCGAAAGACCACAACTACCCGGCAGTGCCGTCATCGGCAGTGCTTGGTGATTGCTGGCACCGGTTCTATGTACGCATGCTTGAAGTAATGCAATCGATCGATTTAGTCCGACAATCGATGGATCGCTACAGCCGGGCAAAAGGCTCGTGGGGTGAACCAGTAAAATTGACGGAAAAATTGCCGAAAGGAGAAGCTTATTTGGAGACCGAATGTCCGCGCGGCCAAATGGGCTTCATGGTTGTCAGCGACGGCAACTCGATTCCGTGGCGAGTTCGCGCCCGCAGCAGCTCGTTTTGCAATCTTTCCGTCACTCACGAACTTTGCAAAGGCTGCCTCATTGCCGATGTACCGGCGATTGTAGGTTCGCTGGACGTGGTGATGGGAGAAATTGATCGCTAATAAAGCAGGTCTTTTTTACAGGCACAACATAAAGGCGATCAAGTCGTCTTTCTCTTGGTCGGTCAGCTTGGTGCCTAAAACCAAGTTGAAAAACTCCACCGTGTCGGCCAGCGTCAGTAAGCGGCCGTCATGCAAATAGGGAGGCGAATCTTTCACGCCGCGCAGTGGAAAGGTTTTAATGGGGCCATCGGCGGAGGCCATTCGACCGTTGATCATGTGAGGCTTAAAGAATCGTTCAGTCTTTAAGTTGTGCATCAGGTTATCGGTGTAATAGGGTGGCATGTGGCAATCGGCACAGCGGCCTTTACCAAAAAAAACTTCTTGGCCATGTAGTTCGGCTTTGGTGGCTTTCTCGGGATCAAGCTTGCCGAAAACATCAAGCTTTGCTGCTGGCGGAAAGTCCAGAAGCTCTTGAAACTCGGCCATGAAATGAACTTGGCTGCCACGTTCCAACACGTTGATCCCTTTCTTTGTGGCGATGACCGGGTCACCATCAAAATAAGCAGCGCGTTGTTCAAATTCCGTGAAGTCTTCCACAGTTTTTAAGGCTCTTTGCGAGCCGAAAAGCCGCTGGATATTCAGGCCACGCAGTGTCGGCGTATCGAGCCGATGGCGGAACTCCTGCGGACGAATGTCGCCGACCAAATGGGTTGAGCCATTGGTGTGACCGTTGGCGTGACAATCGAAACAAGTAACGCCGCGGCTAGCTTTCAGTGAGCGGCGATCATCTGTTTGATTAAATTGTTGCTGTGGGAAGGGCGTGACCAATAGACGTAAGCCTTCAAGCTGTTTTGGATTAAGAATGCCGTTGAATAAGTCAAAATAATTGTCGATCGTGACGAGCTTGCCTTTCGAGACATCGCCAAGATCGAGACGCGTGGTCAAGAAAATGGGCGAGGGAAATTCAGGTAGAAAGCGATCAGGCAAATCGAAATCGAGATCAAAACGTGTTAAATCACGGCTTTCTTGTTTTTTGATTTCATCAATGTGAAACTTCGGAAACAACATGCCCCCTTCAGGATGATTTGGATGCGGGAGTGGCAAGAACCCCTCAGGAAAGCTGTCTCGATCGCGGATTTCATCGGGGGACATTTTGGCAAGCGATTCCCAAGTGATACCGGAGCTAAGCTTTGCCCGCACACCGTCTTGCACAGGCTTGCCGCGAAACATCTTTGCGCCTGTCATTGGCCGGTCGGAGAGGTCGTAGCGCTGCTCAAGCAGTTTTTGCTGGCGCTGTTCGATTTTGGCTTTATCGCCGGTCATGCGTTTGACAACCGCATCGAACGTTTCCGTTGGCACTACCGGCAGGTAGCTGGTTGGTGGTGTTTTTTTGTCGTTGTCGGCGGCCGTGCTAGATCGAAGGGGAGATAAAAAAGTTAAACCACAGACGGTAAGAATTATGGAAAAGCAGCACAAAAAAGATTTAAACCTCATTTTCATCTCCCCATCAAAGGTTCTGATTGCCACGGCTTTAGCGTGTGAATGCTAAGTGCAGTTTGTGTGCCACATCAGGAAACATGGGGCGTTGTCTGGATTGGAGCAATTTTCAGATCGCCAGCCATCCATAAGCCAATTCAGTGGACGGCTTTGCCAAGTGTCACCCGACTAATTTTGGATAGAAATCCGTGGTCCCGGGGGCTTGTAGATTAGGGGGACTTTGTGCCATATTTCACAATCTTTACGAGACCTAATCACCGTCGGGAGTTAGGTCTCTGCCCGCGGACACATGCCCGCGGCAATTAAGTACGTATTCGTTGGGCGGACGAGGTGGCGATTTAAGCTACTCTCGCTGCCGCCGTTTCAGGACGAACACTCGCGGTGGCCGATTTTTTTACCAATCAGATTGGTCTTTGGGCCTGGTTGAGCTATTTGCTCACCGGTCTGATTCAGTGTGCGCTCCTGCTACTGGTGCCGTTTATCGGCGCAATGTTTTTTGTCTGGGTCGAACGTAAGGTTTCGGCTCGTATTCAAGATCGACTTGGCCCGACACGTACCGGTGGTAAATTCGGCTGGCTGCAATTGCTGGCCGATGGCTTGAAGTTAATCACCAAGGAAGATTTGCGTCCGGCTGGCGCCGATTCGCTGTTATTCTTAATTGCTCCTTACGTGAGCTTTGTTGCTTCGTTTACCACGCTCGTAGCATTGCCATTTGCAGATGGTTGGGTTGGCCTGCACATGAATGCGGGCATCTTCTTCATCATTGCCGTGCTAGGCCTAGAAGTTTTTGGCGTGATTTTGGCCGGTTATGCTTCGGCTTCGAAATGGTCTTTGTTCGGAGCCATGCGTGAAGCCGCACAGGTCGTGAGTTACGAAGTACCACTAGGAATGTGCGTTGTCGTGCCTTGCTTGATTGCAGGCTCGATGGATTTGACCTATATCGCGAACATGCAAGGTTACATCCCTGGCGTACAGGATGGATGGTTTGTCGATTGGTACATCTTTAATAGCCCGTTTGCGTTCATTACGTTTTGGGTCTATTTCACGTGCGCAACGGCAAGTGTGAATCGCGCCCCGTTCGACTTGGCCGAGGCCGAAAGCGAATTGGTCGCCGGGTTCCATACTGAATACTCCGGCTTTCGTTGGCTCGCGTTTTACATGGCCGAATATGGATCGATGTTTACCGTGGCCGGGCTGGCAGCGATTTTGTTCTTTGGCGGTTGGAATGGGCCCGTCCCAATCACGCATATTTTGGGCATGGCTTATGAACCCGGTGCGACCGATTGGTTATTCTGGGGATACATTGCTAATCTGCTTGGTTGCTTAAATTTCATCTTCAAGTGCATTGTGGGTGTAACCGTAATGATTTGGGTTCGCTGGACGCTGCCACGGCTGCGCATCGACCAAGTGATGAAAACCTGCTTGAAATACTGCACCCCGATTGCAGCCGTAATGTTCGTAGGCGCTGTGGCCTGGAAGTATCAGTTTCCCGATGGCTTGTTGTTAAAACGAGCACCAGGGCATGTGCGAGAAGCTGCCTTTATCGAGCACAAAGAAGCTAAAACCCAAAACCAAAAAGCGGCCGTTAGCGCCGCAAGTAACAAGCCATTAGCACAGGCGGAAACCTCCACTTCCCGCGGAGGTAAATCGCAATGAATTGGCACACGTTCTTTTTCTTGCTCTTCTCGCTACTCGCCTGCGGTTTTGCACTAGCGGTTGTTTTTAGCAGCAACATCGTACGGATGGCGTTTTATTTGGTGTTGTCGCTCGGCGCAACCGCTGGATTGTTTTTCTTAGCCGGCAGCGATTTTATCGGGGCAATGCAACTCCTGATTTATGTCGGTGGCACCTTAGTGCTATTGGTATTCGGTGTAATGCTAACCGCGCAAAGCCCATTTATTTCCATGAAAACTCGCGGCGGCGATTGGGTGTTGGCTGCCATTGTGGGCGGATCGCTGTTGGCACTCTTGGTGCAAGCGGCATTTAGTGTGGCCGACTGGAAAGGCCGGCCCGATGCGGCCGAGCAAGTCGCTACAGCGACGCCAACTTCGTCTGAAGTCGGTATGGCACTGACCGGCGTTCGTGTGGATGCCTTAGGAGCAGAAAACACAACCGAAACGGCGGGGTTATCCGGATATTTATTGCCGTTTGAAATTGTATCGATGCATTTATTAGTGGTGTTGATCGGGGCAGCCTATTTAGCTCGTGCGAAACGTCGAGCTGTGCCGCGAGACGTGGGAGTGGCTTAACAATGAACTTGCTTGCCGAGCCTGTTGGTGTCGCACATTACATGGTCGTAGGGGCTGTGCTGTTTGTTTGCGGCGCAGTGT
>CAZIGP010000208.1:0-2232 GCA_964538425.1 uncultured Pirellulales bacterium
TAAGGCCTCTTTAACAATCGCAGGTTTGGAGCAACTAGCAGCCGCTCTGGGCGTTCAAATGAGTGTTTTTTTTGAAGAAGATCGTCGAACGGTTCCAATTGTCATCTGTCGCGCTGGTGAAGGACTAAAGAAACGATTTAGGGGGACAGAAGGATTCGTTTTCGAGATGCTCGCTGCTTCTAAATCCGGCAAATTGATGGAACCTCTCGTTGTCGATTTAGGCACTGCAAAAAAACCAATGACGCTTAAGTCTCACGCCGGTGAGGAATTTAATTACATTCTCGATGGTGAATGTGTTCTGATATACGGCGATAACCAAATCAAGCTTTCGCAAGGAGACGCGGTGTACTACGACGCATCCGTCCCGCATGCCGCGCATTCCGTTCGGAAGACATCTTGCCGAGTTTTGTCGATTGTTGCTTCTCAAGATTATTTGTTTCATGGCGATTTAACGCGGCTGCTTAATGGAGCAGCAAGGTAAAAAGGTTGAGATAGATAATAATGACATTAGCTCTATCTTGTGCCGACTTTACGTTTCCTTTGTTACCTCATAAAGATGCACTGCGGCTGATCGCAATGCTGGGATTTAACGGTGTCGACATCGGCATTTTTGGAGGACGATCTCATGTTCGCCCCGACGATATTTTGAAGAATGTAGCAAATGCAGCAAAAGAACTTGATTTCTGCGTTCGCAGTGAAGGATTAGAGTTTGCTGACATTTTCCTTATTGGTGGCAAAGATTTTCATGCTCTGGCGCCGAATCATCCCGATTCTAATGAGCGGCGCAAAGCACGCGATCTTTTTGAACGAACGCTCGAGCTATCAGCAAGATGTAATGCTCGACATATGAGTAGTCTTCCGGGAGTACATTGGGAAATTGAGAGTAGGAATGACTCGATGCAACGGTGCGCAGAGGAACTTTCCTGGCGCATCGACCGAGCTTTGCAAGTCGGCGTTACATTTTCTATCGAACCACATGCAGGCTCTATCGTTGCCACGCCGACAGAAGTACTAGAACTAATTCGGATGGTCCCTGGATTGACGCTCACACTGGACTATGGCCACTTTGTTTCACGCGATATAGGCGATGATGATGTTGAACCACTCGTCCAATACGCATCACATTTCCACGCACGCGCCGCTCGATCCTCGCGGTTACAAGCACCGATCAAGGATAATTCGATCGATTTCGCACGTGTTCTTCGGGAAATGCATCGAACTCAATACAGTGGCTACCTCAGTATTGAATATGTGTGGATCGATTGGGAACACTGCAACGAAGTCGACAATCTCTCAGAGACAATTCTGATGCGCGATCTGCTGTTGAGGGAGCAGCCATGAAAATTCGATCCATTCGTGCTTATCCATTGCAATATCCAGAGCCGCATGACCATGGCAAAATGCGTTTCGTGACGCTCGCACGTGTCGAAGTAAGTGACGGCGCAGTGGGCTGGGGCGAATGCATCTCACAGTTTCCTGAGTCCGCAAAGGCAGCTCAGACGATTATCGAGGAAGGTTACGCACCGCTGCTAATCGGCGAGGATCCATGCAACATCGAACAGTTGTGGCACAAGATGCTGGAACGCGCTTGGTGGTATGGTCCGCAGGGCATAGCCGCATTTGGTATTAGTGCGATTGATATGGCGCTATGGGATGTGAAAGGAAAAATCTTAAACATTCCAGTTTGCAAGCTAATCGGCGCTTTGCACTGCAACAAAGTTCTTGCCATGGCATCGATTCATTTGGATATGGAAGACCTCGACTGGTCGATTCGTGAGTTTTCCGAATTTCGTGAACAAGGGTATCGAGTAGTCAAAGGTGGCTGGGGGAAACGTCCCGAAGCAGTCTTTGGAATGGATCGGAATCGTGATGTAGAATTAGTGCAAAATGTGCGCACAGCCATTGGTGACAAAATCGATTTGATCCTGGATGTGTTAGGGGCACGAGTAAAATGGGATGTGAACACGGCGATCCGTCGCTTTAAAGATCTTGAGCCCTATCAAATTAAGTGGATCGAAGAGCCATTGCCACCACACGATCTCGATGCACATAGGCGACTGCGGCAATCGGTACAAACCGATATTGGCACCGGTGAACAGGAATGGAATGTCGAAGGTTATCGACGATTGATCCATAGCGGCGGAGTTGACGTAGTGCAACTCGATCCGGGCCGCTGTCACGGCATCACTGGTTCTCATCATGTGATCAAACTGATTGAAGCAGAGAATCTTA
>CAZIGP010000208.1:2242-7238 GCA_964538425.1 uncultured Pirellulales bacterium
CTCGGCTCATACTTGGAGCAGCGCACTGAACACTGCGGCAAGTGTTCATTTGCTGGCCAGCTCTACGCATGGCTATTGTATGGACTTCAAACCTCACGAATCGCCGATGCAACACGAACTAGTAAAAGATCCTTGGGTACAACACGGTGGTTATTTGGAGGTTCGTAGTAATCCGGGATTAGGTGTAACAGTACGCGAAGAAATAGTGCAGAAGTATAGTTTTGGAATGTAATTTTCAACCAATGACGCAAGATTCTCAAAGTTTGTTCCGCCTGGATGGCAAAGTTGCGATTGTCACCGGCGCAGCTCGCGGTCTCGGTGCTGTAATTGCACGGATCCTGGCACGTCAGGGGGCCACGGTAATTGCAACTGACGTGCAATTCGAAGAGGTATCCGCGGTAGCAAACGAGATTGGTCCATCGACTAGGCCCTATCGTCTGGATGTATCTCAAGTAGATAGCTTTGTGCCATTTATCAAATCAGTCGTTCTTGATTTCGGACGAATCGACATTCTTGTCAACAATGCTGGCATCTGCCCACGCCTCCCATTCGAGGAATCAACTGAGCATGACTGGAACAAACTGGTGGCCGTCAATGCGAAGAGTCAGTATTTCCTCGTCCAGGCCGTGTGTCCCATCATGAAAGAACAAGGAAGTGGGCGAATCATCAATGTCGCCTCAACCGGCGGAAGAACAGGCTCTTTCAACAATGCCAGCATATACAGTGGCACCAAAGGTGCCATCGTTATGTTTAGCAAATCCATTGCTCGGGAGGTTGCAAAAGATGGAATTCTTATTAATTGCATCGCGCCTGGCGTTCTGGATACAGATTTGATGCGTACGCTTCAGCCCGAACAAATTCAGGCGATTTGTGATCAAATCCCATTAAAGCGACTTGGTCGACCAGAAGAAATTGCTGCCGTGGTTGCATTCATGGCTTCCGATGAATGCAGTTACGCTACCGGTGCAACATTCGACATCAATGGTGGATGGGTCATGCTATGACACGGACATCTAAATCGCTTCGCATTGGCTTTCTTCCTTTTTATGTTGATTATTATGAAGGAATCTGCGCCGATTTTCCGCGTGAAAAAATGGCGGTTGCTCATCGATGCGCTGAGCGACTAGCGTCGTTTGGGTGTGTCGTTTGGGATCAACAATTAATACGTGATGCTGACTCAGCCATAACGGCCGGAAAAAAACTAGCGGATAGTGGGATAGATGTCGTCGTCGTTGTCACTACTATTGCCGTATTTGCAAATATTTCACTGGCAGCGCTCCGCAACTTATCGGTACCGATTCTTATTTGGAATGTTCAAGAGATTGATCATGTTGGTGCGGGCTATTCGATGGTGGAAATTGTACGTCATACAGGGCAGATTGGTGCGCAGGCACTGGCAAATACATTAGTGCGAGAAGGACATTCCTTCCGAGTGGTCAGCGGATACGAAAATAGCTCCCGCACTACAACTAGCCTTCATCGCTTTTTCTCATTAGCCAAAACGGTCGCAATTCTCAAGCGAGCAAGTGTGCTTGCGGTTGGCGACCGATTTCCAGGAATGACTGATATCGAATTAGATGATGCATATGTTGCCAAGCATTTAGGTGCAACAATCAGCCATATCTCACCGGCTCGTTTGACAAAAGCCTACCATGATGCTGATGGCGAACAAGTGCAACGCGAAACTCTTAAATGCATTACAGCCAACGCAGTAAGTGAAATTAGCGATGATGAACTGAGTCGCTCAGTCAGGCTGAGTGTGGCGCTAGAATCGCTTGTTGAAGAGTATTGCGCTGATGCTGGATCGCTTAATTGTCATATCGGGAATTGTCTCCAAAATTCGACGATTGGTATTACCGCATGCTATAGCCTTGGTGTTCAAAATGCACGAGGCCGGCCATTCACTTGTACCGGCGATTTGCCCACAGCGCTCGCAATGCTGATGCTGAAAACACTCACAGGTATCTCGATGTACACCGAAGTACAGATTATGGACGAACATCGCGAAGCCGTGGTTATTGCTAATTCTGGTGAAGGCGAAAAGGAAATATGTCGGCCAAACGAGCAGCCGAGGTTGGTGGGCAATACAAATTTCAAAGGCCTACACGGCCGCGGTGCTTCTTACGCACATTCTCTTAAATCGGGGCCGGCAACGTTAGTCAGCCTGACGCCTACACCCAACGGCACGAAACCATTTCGCTTAATTGTAGCTGAAGGAGAGATTCTTGAAGATAAATTGCCAGATGCCGGAGCATTAGCAGGATTTTTTCGCTTTCAACACGTGGACCTTCACAGCGGCTACACACGTTGGCTGGAGGCTGGTCCTGTCCATCATGCAGCTACGACGGTGGGACATTGGGAATCAGAACTGAAGGAAGTATCCAATTACCTAAATTTCGAATTTTTGGGAGTCCGTTGATGCAGACCAATGTTTTACTTCCGCAGGTGGAACTAACCATGGACCAGGTTTTGGTTGTCAAATGGTTAGTGAAAGTTGGTAGTGCTGTGCAGCCGGAACAGCCACTTCTTGAAGTAGAAACTCAAAAGGCAGTTACCCAGGTTCCAGCTCCATGCAAAGGTTATGTACGAAAAACATTTGTGAAAGAAGGCGACTTAATTGGTGAAAAGTCACTGTTATGTGTGCTGACTGAGACCGCTGAGGAACACTTCGAAGAAATAATAAATTTGAACTCGGCTTATGGGCCACAGGTGTCGCCGTCGACAGCTGCGGTGTTATCTGCGGAGGCTGTCGACGGCTTAACTAAAGCCACGCCGGCAGCTCGTCGCGTTGCAAGAGAATTGGGCGTGCCTCTTTCAACAATTATTGGTACCGGACCTGCGGGGCGCATCACAGAGCAGGATGTCCAGGTTGCTGCAGGCACATCGTGTAATGCGTCTAAATCTTCTAATGAATGGATTTCGTTACCCGCAACTCGCCTAGCCTTGATCGCACAGATGCAAAAGTCGCTTCTCGAAATTCCTCAAATTCATCTTTCGAGATCAATCAATGTAACGGCACTGTTCAAAAAATTGGAAGGAATCACATTTACACATCAATTAGTCGCTGTGGTAGCTCGATCACTGCAAAAACATCCTTCATTGCGAACGGTGATCATCGATGGAAAGATCAGGGTTGAACCAGTGAGTGTTGCAGTGGCAATGGATACATCTCGCGGGCTTGTTGCGCCGGCGCTACGAGGAGCAGACCAGATGTCTGTTGCAGAAATATCGGTTGCGCTTAAAGAGCTTCGGGTTCGCGCTCAATCTAACAGGCTCCACCACCACGAACTAGTTAATGCACCCTTCGCTGTGACAAATCTAGGGATGTTTGGCATCGACTTTTTTAACGCGTTTGTTTTTCACGGCCAGACGGCAGTCCTATCTATCGGTCGGGCGACTGATACAAACGATGAAGTAAAAGTCGCATGGTTTGGCTTGGCAGCCGATCACCGCGTCGTCGATGGTGCTGAAGGTGCTCGATTTTTGCAGACCTTACAAACGGAGATTCTCACGGCATGAGACTTCTGGAGTATCAAAGTAAGGCCCTACTTGCCAGTTTCGGCATAGAGTTTTCACCGGCGACAGTTGTGCATTCGCCTCAACAGGCGATTGATGCGGCGCACAGCATCGGTGGACCCGTTGTGCTAAAAGCACAAGTACCATTCGGTGCCCGAGGCAAATTAGGCGCAGTGCAATTCGCCGATAGTGGGGAAATCGTCGGTCCACTGGCTGAGCGTCTACTGTCTATGAAGTTGCGTGGAAACGTTGTGCGTGCCATCACCGTCGAACCTAAGTTTACTTTTGCCGAAGAACTTTATGTCGGAGTAACGTGGGATAGCGGTGCCAGATTACCTCTAGCGATCTTAAGTCGTCATGGTGGTGTAGAAATCGAGACATCAGATACTGACCGCATGTCTCGTCGGATTTTCGATCCCATCATCGGATTGCGTGCATTTGAAGGTCGCGAAATGGCGCGTTTGCTGCAGCTATCAGGCAGCATGCTTGTCAAGATTGGATCGTTGATTTCCCGGCTAGCCAACGCTTTTATTTCACTGGATGCTGTTTTGGTTGAAATCAACCCTTTGGTTGCGACTACTGAAGAATCATTAATTGGTCTGGATGCGCGTGTTGAGTTGGACGATGACGCAGTAGCCCGGCAGCGCAAGCGACTATCCACTCTTGGTCCGATTGAATCGAGCTCAACCGGACGTGCACTTACTTCTCTGGAACTTGAGGCGGAAAAAATTGATTCTAGAGATCATCGCGGTGTTTCTGGACGCGTTGTTGAATTTGCTGGCGATTTAGCACTGCTCATCGGCGGCGGTGGGGCAAGCTTGACGGTATTTGATGCCATCCAATCCCATGGTGGCAGGCCTGCAAACTATTGTGAGATTGGCGGCAATCCCACCGAAGAAAAAGTTGCTGATTTGACAGCACTTCTATTGACTAAACCGGGCGTTCGCAAGCTTGCTGTAATTATGAATGTCGTCAATAACACGCGCGCGGATATTGTGGCGCGTGGTGCGATCCAAGGAATTAAGCGCGCCGGACGAATTCCTGCAGAAACGATCAGTGTATTTCGAGTTCCTGGTTCCTGGGAGCGGGAGGCAAAAGAGTTTCTAGCAATCGAAGGAGTCCAAGCCGTTGGTCGCGAAGTTTCGCTCAACGCTGCGGCTCAACTTGCGGTAGAGAGGATGAATTATGTTGTTAGATGCTAATACTGCTATTCTTGTCCAAGGCATTACGGGAAGAGAAGCTTCCGCGATGGTGCATGACATGCTGGCCTATGGTAGCGCGATTGTTGCGGGGGTTACACCTGGCAAGGGAGGGCAAAATGTACATGGCGTACCAGTTTATGACACAGTTGCAGAGGCTGTCAGCGCGCATGCATGTACTGTAAGCATTGTTTCTGTGCCACCATCAGCGGTCCTTGATGCTGTCATGGAAGCCATCGCACATCAAATCAAATTTTGCTTAATTATGACCGAGCGAGTGC
>CAZIGP010000209.1:0-1807 GCA_964538425.1 uncultured Pirellulales bacterium
GACTTGATTCATGCCCTGGTAGACGTCTAAGTTGAATGTGCCGTCGGTGGCAAGATCGGTAGCGACCGCTTGCCCAGACGAATGGATGAATACGATTCTTCCTGTTGTGAGCGGCTTTTCTTGATAGAGCACGCGACCGCTGACGGGGGCCGACGGCAGTACGACTCGTCCATCGCCACAACCAACCATGGCCGCAAGCAAAAGCAAACAGCACACTGTTATATTGACGATCGATTTCAGTGTAGTTCTCCCAATGCGATGGAGGTGGTTTGATTTTCGGAAAGTGTTTGTGACCAACTCATCAAAACGGATTGGATGAATGGCCGTCGGCACGGTCGGCAAGGTCTTTAAACGCCTCCAAATTGATACTGTCTGTGAGAAAATGCACACTGCCGTCGCAAAACGCCGCGTGAATACCACCAGGATGACCGCTCTTCAAGGCTATCTGCGCGTATTCGCCTCTGGAAGTCCGCGGATTCAAAGGTGTGGCACAACCCTGACAATCCCAGTACCAGGCGGTGTTCGGCGGGTGGGCCACCGTCTTTACCGAATACGTATGATCCAGCGCAACGCCGCCGGTATGCCATGTCATGTCGTTGTTCTGTAAGGAGCCATCGCCGGAATATTTCTGTCCGGGTGCCAATCCCGAATATTCTCCGACAATCATCGTGTGGGACGAACCATCCTGAATATCCTTATGCCGAATTCGACTATTCCGATAGAGAATGCCATTTGTGGAAGGCGCTATTACCGTAGGCGTTGGATTGTAAGGCGACACGCGGTCGGAACCGCCGATGCCGACATACTCGAGCATGCCGAAGTCCTTTGGATTAAACCCAAGACTATTTGCCGTTGGCGGAGGCGAGCTATTGAAGTTGAACGTTTTTGGATGGCCAGACGACGGGCAGGTATAAGTGTCGATCACCGTGCAAAGGGCAGCCTGATGCTCGGGAGGTCCAGCCACTGGCCAACAATAGCCGCCATAGGTGAGGCCATTGAGTTGTTCATAAAGCGGCTTAAATTCCATGTAAGGTAAAATCTCCGTCGACCAACCAACCCCAGAAGCTCCCAGAGTGAGGGCCGTCGGCGATGCATCCAATTCACCAGCAGGGAATGAGCGCCTTGCCGATGAATGATTCTGAAACGCTAGACCAATTTGCTTCATATTATTGGTGCACTGCGAACGTCTTGCGGCCTCTCGGGCGGCTTGTACTGCGGGCAACAAGAGGGCGATCAAAATACCGATAATGGCAATCACCACGAGCAGCTCAACCAACGTGAAGCCACCGGCTGGACATTGGAAGTTGACACGGCGGACACCACAGTTTGTTTTGTAATGTTTTGAAAGCGTGCCGCCGTTTAAAAACAGGCAGTCGTCCATATTCTTACCCTTTGGCTTTTGACGTTTGGCACCCCAAATCTTTATGCAACGGATATGTTTTTTTCGCGGACACAAGGGATGAAACCCGGCAGAAGCATAGATCCCACTTCTACCGGGTTCCCTTGTTGTCAATCGCTATTTGAACTTCTTGCGGGCGTAAACTGCTAATCCAATCAATCCTGCACTTAAAATAACTAAAGATGAAGGCTCTGGTATCGCGGTCACCGAAACATTATCTACGCCCGTCCACGAACCCCAATGAATCGGGTTGACATCAAATCGCCAGTTATGGTTCACGCGGCTTGCTTCGACAGCATAGTTGAAACTAAACGTCGCCCCGTTCGCCCTTCCTTGACCAAACTGGGAAGCCAGAACAGTTAAAGACGCCGCTGCTTCATTCGCTGTCGTGTCGAACAGAGTGACTAG
>CAZIGP010000209.1:1817-7225 GCA_964538425.1 uncultured Pirellulales bacterium
TGGGCTCCCCGTTTCCCTCGTTGATTAGGTCAAATGACACGGTGTAGGTCTCCCCAGCTTCAAAGGGGTGGCTCACGTTGTCCTGATAGAAATACCCTCCCTCGGCCCCATCTCCCCAAATAATCGCCATTCCGCCAGCATCATCATACCACTTAGTGCCGCCCCAACTGTTGTTCACATGCGGCAAATACGTCCATCCCGACAGATCGTCGGTGTTGTTGAAATCACCGTTGGTAATAAAGTTTGCCTGCGCCGCTCCTGCCACGAGCGCTACAATCGTCACTGCTGCAAATCTTAACATCTTCATTATTAATTTCCTTTTCTTAGACACCAAAGATTAGACTTCGGCCTAGCCGCCCAGCTAAACCTCGGAAATAAGAACTGAGGCGAACGCCCGCCCCAATTGCCATGCCACTTCTTTACACTGCACCAAAGCTTTCATTAACAATTCAATTGAGCAACTCACTACCTCCTTTCTGGGAATTCGGTTTGGCTGGCCTTGGCATTGCTACGGCCAGCGTTTCCCCCCCGTAGAGGCTCGGCTCTAGAATAAATTCTTCATGATCATCAATGGCGCGCTCGCCGCTGCGCATCTCATGCAATATTGCAACTGCTTTTTGCCCCGTTGCGACCTCGTCAATGACAATCGAGGTTAACCGGCGAGCGAACGCCCCATCTCGCAATGCACCGCCGAACCCTAACAAGGAGACGTCGTCCGGTACTCGGAGCCCCATGCGTAACAAGAGCAAATAAATCAACTCTGCGATCGAATCAAAGGTAGTAAATATCGCCGTGGGTGGGTCAGGCTTGGCGAAGGCCTCTTGCAGGGCTCGCCAGCATGCTTCCTCACTAACCAACAGCGTTGCATCGTCAAAGCAATATTCGAACTGAACAGTAACGCCGCCGATTGCTTGAGCCGCCTCTCGAAAACCATCCTCAAACTGTTGGCCGAGAACAGGCAGCGAACTGAAAAACATCATCCGCCGATGACCATGCTCGGCCAGAATCTCGCACGCCATTTTCCCAACGCTACGATAAGGAAGGGCCAAGAGTGGTGCCTCGACCCCTTCGACGCGACGATGGCAGAACACAACAGGAATTCCCTGTTCTTGAAGGAGGCGAACCTGATGAGCTGGCGTGGGTTTCGTCTGGGTGGGGTTCAATGCCACGCCGCCCACCTTTTTATCGATCAACTGCAAGATAACGTGAGCTTGCCGCTCGACGTTATCGTCGGTGGCACAGACGATCGCTTGATGATGAATGTCACCGGCAGCCGCCTCAAAACCGTGGAGCAACGAGGGATAAAAGCCGCGATGGGTCTCCAGCACAATTAAGGCAAAAAGGTCTATTCCGCGCTGCAATTTCCGCCGCGCGCTGTCTTCGACAAAGGTTCCTTTGCCCGGCACGCGCCGGATAAAGCCGTCGCTTTCCAGGGACGACATCGCCTGCGAAACGGTCATCCGAGCAATGCCCAATGTCTTTCCTAAGACGCGATCCGAAGGGAGCATCTGTCCTGGCCTTAGCCGACCAGCGGCGATCTCACCGACGAAATAGTCCTTCAATCGTTCGCGTTTTGGTAACGACGAAGCATCATCACGAAGATCAAGTGAAAGTAACCGTTCGTTCATAGACCCATCTCTTTTCAGGCAAAGTTCGTGGTTGAAATCATGTTAGTCGCCTATCAGTCTGAAATTAGGGCTGACAATGCTTCGCTGCGACAACTGACATAGACCACACTATGCCAATTAAACCTATTTATTAGGCCGGTGTAAATAGCTCCAATAGGGGGATTTATAGAATCCCTACTTCCAGATTGCAATAAATTACGCCATTTTAGAGCCAATCTTCGAGAAGCCGGCTTTGTAGGCCGCGCCACCGCAATGCCCATTTTTATTGTGATGATGCAGCTAGTTGACTAGCCCGGCCTAGTCCGGTACAATCGCTGCTATTGCCTGGCGTAACTATCGTTTGGAGGACATCGATGAGAAAGCATCTCTGTGGTTTCGTAATTTTAGTGGCACTGTTGGCTTGGCCGTGTAGCTTCCTGTTGTCTGCCGAAGAGTTGTTAAATCCCAGAACCATCTTAGATGTTGGTAATCATAAACAGCTTTTTATTGATAACCGATTTTTCAGTCAGCAGTATGGAATCAAGCTAACGACCAATCCGCCGATCAAGAAAGAAATGGTCTTGACGCATGAAAAGCCTTGGGAAGAGAGGTACTTGGCTCTTTATTCTACGATTATCGAAGATAACGGTATCTATAAGCTCTGGTACGACGCTTTTCCCATGGATGGATCCGACGGACTCGCCAGCAGCACCTGCTACGCCACCAGCACGGATGGCATTCACTGGAAGCGAGAAAATGTCAATCTGTTTAACTGGCGCGGTCATCAAGAAAATAACATCGTCATGCCTGGTTGCGGTGGCGGCGTGATAATCGACCCGAAGGCCCCACCGCAAGAGCGCTATAAGGCAACGTGCCAGGGATTCGAAAACTCTCTCTGGTCGGAAACACAAGGCGTTCATTGGGACTTGACCGGTGGAGGCATCTACCTTTTCACCAGCCCCGATGGAATTCACTGGAAACGTGCCGAGAAGATGGCTTCGCCGATGTTTCACGACTCCCAGAATTTTCTACTCTACGATGATTCCACCGACAAATATATTTTTTATCCACGAACCCATGAACGGGGCCGAACATTGGGCTCTCTGGTTCTTGAAGATCCCATGAAGCTCCCTTTTCCTTTCCGACAGCCCCCGGCATCTAAAAAGCCGAATCAATGGGGCCAGTATTTAGGGATTAACTTTGGCTCTTACGATATTGCGATGGCCTGCGATGCGATGGATCCGCCAGATACGGACGTTCAAATATGTCCGATCGTCAAATATCAATGGGCCCAAGATGTTTTTCTGGGATTGTTTGTACCTTATCGGCATTACCCCGAAAACATAAAAGGCAAATTCATCAATGACGGTCCCCAAGACGTCCAGTTGGCGGTGAGCCGCGACGGGCTCAACTGGAACCGCCCTGATCGAAAACCTTACATTCCTTTGGGAGTCGTAGGCGAATGGGACGGCGGCTGCATTTGGCCCAGCCTGGGCATGATTCGCCGTGGCAATGAAATCTGGCAGTATTACAGTGGCACAAGCTCCACTCATGGCGCAGAGGAAGTAACGAAGTTAGGCGGCCTTTGCCGTCTAGTGCAGCGTTTGGATGGATTTGTTTCTGCGGACGCTGATTACACAGGCGGCGAATTTACCACCCCGTTGCTGAAATTTGCAGGCAATCAATTAACGCTGAACGTGGATTGCTCCGCGATGGGAAGCGTGTGGGTTGAGATTCTGGACGAACATAACCGTCCCATTCCCGGCTATACCTTCAAAGAATCCATTGCAGTTGAACGAAATCAAATTGCCGCTCCTGTTCGCTGGTCTTCTCACGACGATGTCGGCGCCCTGAAGGATCAACCGATTCGCCTACGTGTTAAGCTGCGCGCCTGTAAACTCTACGCCTTTCAATTTGCTGATTAACTCGGCAAATGATTTTTTTGTCGAATTGATAAGCCTACCTATTTAGTTGCGATTGTATTGACGCATTTCAGAGAAAGGACAATGGTCATCATGCTACGAAAATCAATGGTTGTTGGTCTGGTGCTTTTTGCCACGATCACGCTGAACAAAATAATTATCGCTGCTGATACCAGCCCAACGGGTTGGGTTAATTCTCTTAAACCCAACGGCAAACAGGGACCAGAAATAACGTTGAGTTCTGCGGGCAAGACAAATTATGTAATCCTATTGCCGGCGGAACCTACAACCCAAGACATCAAAGCAGCCTCGGAACTGGCCCTCCATTTGAAACAGATTACGCAGGCAACGTTTCCAGAAGTTCGCGAAGGCCAGGAGAAGTTACCGGCCACAGCCAAGGTAATCAGCATCGGGCAGACGGAGTTGTGGAAAAACACTCAATTGGCCGAGAAGGATGTCGACCTGGCAGATGAAGGCTATGCAATCGCCGTCAAGGACGGCAATTTGTTTTTGTTTGGCGGCAAAACGCGTGGACCGATTTTTGCTGTTGCTACCCTGCTGGAAGAAGACCTGGGAGTACGTTGGTATACTTTCGATTGGCACAATAAAGGAGTTACCCGGATTCCGCAGATCGCGAACTTGCGGTTTAGGCCGGTGCCGCGAACGTATGTCCCTCAATTAGAGTTGCGTCAACCTTTTCTCCACGATGCAAATAGTGGAGGGCACGACGACTGGGCCTTGCTCAATCGGGTCAATGCGGGCTACCTGTATTCGCAAATCCGTCCGGAATGGGGCGGCAATGTTCCCATGGTTCGGGAGCTATTTTGCCACACTTTTGATCTTTTGATGCCGCGAGCTCAATACTTTGAAGAGCATCCGGAATATTTCTCTATGCGGGGTGGCAAGCGTAGCGCTTTTCAACTATGCCCCAGCAACACTGAGGTCGCCAAAATAATCACCGAAGAATTACTGAAGCGAGTAAAAACAGGCAACGAAATCTTCAGCGTATCCCCTAATGACGGCGGTCAATACTGCCAATGTCCCGAGTGCAAAGCTCTCAATGACAGGGAGGCCTCCGAAAGTGCCGCGCTTTTAAAACTCGTTAATACCGTGGCCGATAATGTCGCGAAGAAACATCCTCACGTCAAAATTTCTCATCTAGCCTATCTGGGCACCGATACCGCACCCAAAACTATCGTGCCACATCCGAATGTGATTGTGCAGTTTTGCACGGACTATGATGCGTGGAGGTGGCCTTTTATTCCCTATACACAAACCAAAATCACGCCAGAGCGGCTCAAGGGGTGGACCGACAAAGGAGCATACATTTATGTCTGGGATTATGTGGTGAATTTTAGTCATTCGACTTTGCCTTTTCCCAACATGTCGGTGGTCACAGAAAACCTTCGGCTGTTGGTTGACAACAAGGTGAAGGGAGTTTTTCTGCAAGGAGCCTATGAAAGCTTGGGCGGTGACCGCGGCCCTATGCGGGCTTGGGTTTGGTCGAAGTTGTTATGGAATCCAAATCTGAACACGGAGGAGTTGATGCGTGATTTTACCTATGGTTTTTACGGCCCTGCCGCAGAGCCATTGCAGCAATACAACGAGCTCTTGGATCAACTCTACACGAAAAGTTTTCCCCGCTTCAAAGCGGAATATGAAACTGGCGGTTATGGATTTCTTTATAACAACCACTTTGCTCCTGATGTAGTTTTCTTGGTGGGCGTAACCGTTCCCTATTTAGATGATGCGACAAAGCTTATGGAAAAGGCAGAAAAACTGGCTGCAGATTCAGGCGATAAAGAACTACAGCGACGAGTTAAATTGGCAAAGATTCCCCTGCTGTACACCAAACTTTGCCGTGGCCCAAATTACGTTT
>CAZIGP010000210.1:0-2621 GCA_964538425.1 uncultured Pirellulales bacterium
AATACTTCGGCCAACTGGCCCGATTCGGACAGTTCATTTAATGCTGTGTCAATTGCGTTTTTGAGTTCGCCATCCGATTTCCGCACAGCGATGCAGAGCGGGACTTTGTCCAGCGATTCGGAACCGTCAATGAATCGCAGTTTTCCAGGCCAGCTTTTCTCCGCCAACCAATGGCCTTGGGTTGAGATCACATAGCCTACGGTTTCCTTGCCGGTCGCCACGGCGGCGAGTACGCCTTCCAGACTGGGGTATTGCTTCAAATTACGACCTAGGATGCCCTTCACCGCAATACCCGATTCAACCGCCAGCGGCTCATCTCCACTCAATTTTTCGCGATCGACAGTCGTGACTAGTTGATAGTTTGCAACGTAGTAAGGTTTTGAGAAAAGGACGCGCTGTCCAAAACGGTCGTCAGGCATCACCCCTAGAATCACGTCGCAGAGTTCTTTCGCCGCGAGCTTCGACGGATAAGAATCATGGGACGAATAAGCCCAATACACTTGCAGCGGCACGCCAAGTTGTTTGGCAAGGAGACCGGCTATTTCGTAATCGAGCCCCGCAGGCTTGGGATGCGCGGTGGAAAAAGGGAGGTTGTTTTGATCCAACCCCACGACAAGTTGCCCTTTAGCACGAATCCGCTCCAAGCCGGAGTAGCTCTTTTTTGACCGTTGGCGTCGATCCATCTGCGGCTCAAGGCCACGATTAGGAGCCGCATGTTTTTTTACTGGCGCATCGTCTTTTGACGCCTCAACGGTCGGCGGAAAATAAGGTGTGTGATAACGAGCCAATAAGCCAGATACCACGCCCTGATCGACGAGCTTGGCGACTGCCTTATCAACATGCTGCTTGAGCTGGTTGTCGCCGCAGCGCATTGCTATTGCAACATTCCAACGATCTTCGAGCTGAAAGTCGGACGCCAATTTCAAGTCAAATTCGGGCGTCGAATGGAGCGTCCACCCTGCATTAACCCAAAGGTAGGCATAATCGATGGTTCCATTACTCAACGACTTCAGCGCTGCCAATTGAGTAGGAAATAATCGCCGCAGATGACCGCGCTGACGCAGTCGGTAGTCTGCAACCGAACCCGCCTCGGCACCAAGACGTCGTGACTGCTCACCTTTTAACTCGGCCAATGATTCGATGTGGGGCCCCTTCTGTCGTTCGACGAGCACATAGCCTGTGCCATAGTAGGGAATCGAATAGATCACCTTTTTTGCCAACTCTTGTTCGTCGTCGATTGCTCCGGGATCCACGATCGCACCGACGGCAAGATCGCACTCGCCATCAAGTAGTTGGCCAATGGCTGTCTCGCGATGCACATCGATCCAAACGATGCGCGGCTTGATGCCAAGTTCTTGAGCCATGGCCCGTACAAATTCCACATCAAAACCGGGCTGGTCTTCCTTGGCACTGGAAAAGGGTAAATTGGCCGGGTCCATGCTGACTACGAATTCTCCACGCTCGGTAATCCTCTCCCACGTGTTGTAAGACTCGGTGCGACGCACCGAGCTACTGAAAGGAGCACGGAACGGCACTCCATGATCGGCATAGATTTTTTGGATTTGCGACGACTCGGCAATTTTTGCCAGCGCCTTGTTCACTTCGACCAGCAATTGCGAATCCTTAGAACGGGCCCCAAACGCCATGTTCCAGTGTTGCTGTGGCACGTATTCGGTAACTAGCTTGAGCTTCAATTCCGGATGTTCCTTAAGATACCAAGCAGCGAAATCAGCATCCATGAATGCGCCATCGAGCTGGCTGGAATGAAATTGATTTAACAAGTCGCTGCGAGTCTTAAATCGCACGACTTCATGATCCTTTGTCGCCGGCGCCACTGTCCCGATCACGATGCCCAACTTTTTTTCTCGCAGGTCGGCAAGCGTGCGGACGTTTTTAGCATCACTTGGGACCACCAAGCCAAACTGACTCCCGGCATACGGAACGCTCCACGCGATCTCGCTGGCAGGCCCCGAACCGTGGGGCTGCCCAACGAGCAACTCGCAGCGATCCTCACGAAGACAATTCCATGAACAGGAAGCGCCTGCACACCAATGAATTTCGAGTTCACGCCCCAGTTCCTTGGCGATGAGTTTCGCCAACGCTAAATCAATCCCTTGAGGACTTTGATCCTTGCCACGAGCAGTGTGCGGCATCGCGTCCGGCAGTGCGCAGACAATCAACTTTTTTTGTTGTATTTCGTCGCCAGCAGAGAACGCCGGAGTGATGCCGATTGTAAGGTAAACCCAGGCTGAAGCGGCCCAAAATATTTTGTGCGTTACGTTGTACGATTCCATACGGAAACTCATTGTAGAAGCCCAAGTTTCTCTGGATGCGTGGCATTGTTGATGAGGCGGTCGGCTGGTAAGTGCGTGTCAATTACGGCAGGGCAAACACGAATAAGGTGTTACCACGTCGTGCGTCGCGCAACCACGGAGCACCGTCGCCGACGAACCCGGCCGTCCATCCACCCCATCCCACTGCCACGGCAATGTATTGCTTGCCATCGAGAGTGTATGTGATGGGTGAAGCATGATGACCAGATCCACACTGGAAATGCCACAGATCGTCACCGGTTTCGGCATCGTAAGCGGTCAAAAATCCTTCCGCATCGCCGGTGAAGA
>CAZIGP010000210.1:2631-7207 GCA_964538425.1 uncultured Pirellulales bacterium
CCCCTGCCGTGGTTAATACGCCAGCGACCATCGGCGACCGAGTCGA
Source organism: uncultured Pirellulales bacterium (assembly GCA_964538425.1). Taxonomy (GTDB): domain Bacteria; phylum Planctomycetota; class Planctomycetia; order Pirellulales; family JADZDJ01; genus JADZDJ01. The sequence continues at coordinate 2,678 of CAZIGP010000210.1, forward strand.
AACTTCCCACTTGATGTCGCCTGTCGCAACATCGATCGCTTTAAAGGAACCAGATGCTTGATTGTCGATCAGCGTTAACGAACTGCCCCAATATGGCTGGCCCTTGATGAAGAACGCCTTACCTGATGTGAACTTGGCGCAATTGTTAATGACCGGTACGTAGCAATATCCAGTCCCGGGATGATAGGCCATTGGGTTCCATTCCTTACCACCCGCCGCCCCAGGACAAACGCGAACTCCGGCTTCGGTGGGCAGAGCGGCCGGATTGACAAACGGCCGACCTGTTTTGGGGTCCAAGCCCTTAACGCCTTTTGTTTGATCAGTCCAAGTTACCTCACAAAATGGCTGCCCGTAGATAAACTGGCCAGTCTCACGATTGAGGCAATAGAAGTACCCGTTGCGATGTGCTTGCACGAGTGCCTTAACTTTTTTTCCCTTCATTTCGATGTCTACGAGCAGCGGCTCATTCACACCATCGTAGTCCCATTGGTCGTGTGGACTGTTTTGAAAATGCCATCGATAGGTTCCGTCGTCTGGGTTCAGTGCCAGGATGGAACAAGTGTAGAGATTGTCCCCCTTACGAACATTCCCGTTGAAGTCGGGAGATGGATTACCCACACCCCAGTACAGTAAATTGAGTTCTGGATCGTAAGTCCCGGTGACCCATGCCGACCCACCACCGGTCAACCACGAGTCGGCTTCCCAGCTTTTCAATGCTTTAGTGGCATGCTCGGACTTGTCGTCGGCACTAGGTACTGTGTAAAAGCGCCACTGCCGCTTGCCCGTTTCGGCATCATAAGCATCAATGAAACCGCGAATTCCGTATTCCGCGCCACTGATGCCGATGATCACTTTGCCTTTGACAATTAACGGAGCGACTGTAGCACTATATGCCATTTTGTAAATGTCTTTTTCCTCTTCACCATTCTCACCAGGAGCGGTGATCGGAGTGTCCCAAACTTCTTTACCAGTATTCTTGTCGAGGCACACCAAGTGTGCATCGAGCGTAGCCATGTACAGGTTCTCGCCATAGGCACCAAAACCGCGGTTGACTGCGTCACAACACAACGCCAAGTTGTCCGGTAGGGATTTCTGATAGTGCCAAAGCTGCGATCCCGTTTTGCAATCGATTGCGTAAGCGTGATTCCATGGCGTCGTGATATACATGACTCCGTCGATCACCAGCGGCGTACATTCAAATCCGTCGAGCACGCCTGTTTGAAACGTCCACGCAGGTTGAAGGCGAGAAACATTTTTCTTGTCGATTTGTTTGAGTTTGCTATAGCGGCGACCGTCGTACGAGTGGCCGTAGATAAGCCAGTTCGAATTGTTATCTTGTGCCGCTAGTAGATCTTTATCGTCGACAGCGCCAACCGGCTCTTCAGCCTCGCTCGTTTCAGTCGCGATCGGTTCTTTTCCAGTAGCGGCGGCGACGGCTGTGTAAGTCGCGTCGAGCCGCGTGGCTGGTTGGCGTTGTGCTACGGCTATTTGCTTCAGTAGGGATTCGGACTGTGCAATTGGCAAGGCCGGTGATTGCGGTTCTTGGTCGCCAACGACCTGCGCGGATTTGGATTTATCGTCAACTAATTGCGTCGAAGGTGGCTTGATGCAGCCCGTGAAGAGAAGCACTACTAATAGAAAGAGCGGCGGCGTGACACAAGAACTTCGCACAACTGCAAGAGAAGAGCGGAACACGGCGCGCATTTTACTCATGAGAAGTACTCCTCTGAACAGACGCCAACCTGTGCTGTTGCCAGACGGGTATGATAGCATCGAAACAACTGGTTTCCAGTATGTGGTACCAGATCGTCAAAAAAACATTCAATTCGAAGCGGGGTCGTCATGGGCCCGCGCGTTGAGTCTTCCAGCGGCCACTTCGCAGGCGCCACCAAGTAAGAACTAGCGTAATTACAGGGGCAAGTGCCCAGGCAAATAAGGGGCCATCGAGATCCCAGCCGGGCACAGTCATTAGTAGGTAAGCCAACGGGATCATCACGATCCACTGCCCCAAGATCGTATAACGCAGCGCAGGAGCTGTATCCCCGGCACCCATTAACGCACCTTGTAAACCGATACTTAGCGCGCTGAAAAACTGTGCCACCGTGAACCTGCGCAACACTTTGGCGCTCAGATCCGTGGTTACGGAGGATGCAATAAACAATTCTGCCAGCGGCTTAGCCAGGATGATCATCACACTTGAGATAACGGCCACAATTGTGCCAAGCAGCAGCGCGCTTCGCCGCCACAACGCCTCGGCTTCCTTTAAGTCTCCGCGGCCAATTGCTTGTCCCACCAACGTAGCGGTAGCTACTTGAAATGCCAGGGCGGGAAGAACGCCGATTAATCGTAATTGCAGTCCTACTCCGGCTGTCGCATGCATCGTAAGTGCCATCGCTCCGCTACCGACAATTGCCATGAATGCTATGCGCGAGCCATTCCGCAACAAGCCTGCCAATGCCATAGGAGTTCCAATTCGTAATACCCGTCCCATCTGGCTCCAGTCCCAGCGGTTTTCGGTTGGCAAACCGCATCCGGCAAGATGCTTTGGAAGATAGTTCGTGCCGTGGATAAGTATCGCCACATATGCCAGCGCCCCGCACGCGCGAGCAACAACCATTGCCGCTGCTGCCCCTGGAACTCCAAGGGGAGGCAAGGGACTGGCTCCGAAAATGAACAAGTAGTCGAGCACCACATTGAGTAAGTTCACACCAAGGGCTAACTTTAGCGGTGTCCAAACGTCCCCAGCCCCGCGAAAGATCGCGGTGCCGATTAGGTTTCCCCACAAAAACACGATGCCCGCGAAGTAGATGCGCAGATAAGAAACGCCATAAGTCAAAGTCTCATCTCCGGCGCTCATGCTCGCCAAGATGGATGGGGCGAAAAAAATACCGAGAAATGCCGTCGGAACCGCCAACAGGAACACTAAGTAGGAGCTTTGCCGCACTACGTTCCGTACTTGTTCGCTTCGTTGTGCTCCGATCGCTTGACTCACCAGCGGAATTACACCTGCCGAAATCGCAACTGCCACTCCTTCGACAAGAAAAGTCACTTGGCGACTCATGCCTAAAGCGGCTGTCGCGGAGGGGCCGAAGGGTCGCACCATTAAGAAATCGACTATTCCAATCGTCAATTCCAGTACATTGTAAATGACAATTGGCCACGACAGCTCCCAAATACGCCGGAACAAAGCGAAGTCAGTTGAGTCCCGCAACACGGCTATCTCTTTGGACCAGTAAGAGTACGATCGCTTAATGCGATGATCTTGTTTGAAACGATGTTGTGTCTTGATTTTGGGATCAAGTGAAATCGAAAGACGCGATCACTTAATCTCTGTCTTACTCTGCTGCCATTTCGTTACCGGCAACATGTACCGTGCTTTGTCGACGCCGTATTGTGAGCACCAGAGAAAATGGACGCAAGCACAATGAAGGTAATCTGATCGTAGCCGCGGAGCTCATGACATTCCCGAGCCACAGCAAAGATTGGTTTCCCACACCCCCATGGCAAATACCCTCGCACTAGATATCGGAAATACAACCTGTAGCAAGATAGTTGATATCCAATTTCATCTGCTTGTAGCCATCATCGGTGATAAGTATCCTGACTGAGTTTAAAGTTTTCTCGATCCAATATGTTCGGGAAAATCAGAACGATACTGTTGCAACAATTCATCTGGACCGGCGCTAGTAAAATAAATTCGGCCGCGAATCGTCTTGGATTCACCGGGCTGCAATCCGCCGATGCGAAAATCCGAATGAATGCAAACACGCACGCCTTGAAATAGTTCCTGATAGGGCTCCCACGCCACGCCCATCATTTTTTGTCGATCCGCAGAAAAACATCCGGTTAAACCATTACTAGGAATCAACGAACTTAGAGGACGTGGATTGACATCATTTCGACTAACGTGTTTTGGGCAATAAACTTGCCCTGGTGTATAACGTGCTTTTTCTGCCCAGGGTTGCGTGGGCAGTAACGTTAGTTTTTCGTCCATGCAGACAAAGCAAAAAGGGATGTAGTTTTCTTGCCCGTGGCCGGTAAATTTATCGACGTTGATACACGGCTGCGCCCAGTGAGCTAATGAAACTTGATCTGTCGGATTGTGGGCGACCAATCGAAAGTCGACGGCATCTATGTTCTTAATGCGGCATGTTGTTATTTCATGATCGACGGTTACACCATCGTTCAGGCTGCAACGCAACTTCAAAGATTTACCCTGGTTGTCTGAAGAGAGTAGCTTGGTGTGATGTCCAATTACCGTCTCTTGCCAATTGCGATCGGTAGAACCTGGGCGACAATAAGCCTCGAGATATTGCACCCGTACTTCGCCACCTGGCAACTGATCTCCACGCACCGTCAACCAGTTCTCAGCCCAGCTAATCGTCAGCGAGGAGGGCAAATTCTCTGCTTTTAGGTGGCAATGGGTCATCGTCCCAACAAGAAAAATGACCTTCGCCAAAGATAGCAGCGAAAGGCGATTTTTGATTACCCAAGCGAAATCTTGAAATTTCAAATTGAGATGCATCGGAT
>CAZIGP010000211.1:0-7201 GCA_964538425.1 uncultured Pirellulales bacterium
CGGCCCTCGCCGACGACCACTAACTAAGTTTCGGAATTGAGTGGGGCTTAACAATGGCCAATGAGAGTAAAAGGATCATAAAACGAGCGGATTGCCTCGCCGATTCTAGCCGAAGTGGGGCATCATTCCGAAGATGGATTTGGAGATAATCGTGGCAAACAAAAATCTTACCTTCGGCGCAATTTCACGACTTTGCAAGCTATGATAAATTAAACGCCCTGCAAGCCCGGTCGTTCGATTTGGTTAATCTCACTGAGCCCATCAAGCGATGTCGAATTTTTTTACGCCTCAACAGCAATCGCCGCCGCCAAAGCCGTCTTTGAGCGTTCCTAGTTGGATTAGTAAAAGACCGGGATGGTTCTGGGTTGCAGTGATCGCTGCGATTTGCTTTGTCGTTATGGTTGTAAAAGCAGTCGTCTTTCCGTCTGCACTTTACGAAGAGAAAAAACGGCAACAAGAATTGCAAAAACAGCCAACCACTCAGCCTGCAGCAACACCGGGCGCAGTGACAACGAAAGACACTGCCGCCGATTCAGGCCAAGGAATTCCGGTCAAATAGCTAAGGCTCGCAGGATTACTTTAATTTGCGAATGATAGCGTCGGTCATTTCACGCGTGCCGACAGCCGTGGGGTCGTCGCGTCTCGGTTTCAAGTCGTAAGTCACGTCTTTGCCTTCGGCAATTACGTCGCTGACGGCTTTCTCTAATCGAGCAGCCGCATCGGTTTCGCCCAAATGACGCAGCATCAACATGCCGGAGAGAATGACGGCGGTTGGATTAACTTTATTTTTGCCGGCGTACTTGGGAGCGCTGCCGTGGGTGGCTTCAAACACCGCGCCGTCAGGGCCGATATTGGCACCGGGTGCCACTCCTAGCCCACCGACCAAACCTGCTGCCAAGTCGCTCAGTACGTCGCCGTACAAGTTCGGTAATACGAGCACGTCGTATTGATCGGGCGATTGCACAAGCTGCATGCACATGTTGTCGACAATGCGGTCGTTGAATTCGATGTCGGGGAATTCTTTGGCCACATTGCGCGAGACTTCGAGCCACAGCCCGTCGCTGTATTTCATAATATTCGCTTTGTGAACGCTCGTTACTTTTTTACGACCGTTCTTGCGGGCATATTCGAAAGCGTAGCGGATAATGCGTTCGCTTCCGGAAATGCTCATGGGTTTGATTGAAACGCCTGTTTCCTCTAACCCAGTTTTGATTTTTCCGGACGGCGATTTTTCATTGATAAACTTAATCAGTTCGGCAGTTTCGGGCTTGCCTCGTTCGAACTCTACACCGGCGTAAAGATCTTCCGTATTTTCTCGAACAATCACCAAATTGATCGGCACTTTGTCAAAGAAGCTACGTACGCCGACATATTGTTTGCAGGGCCGCACACAAGCAAACAGACCAAGTGCTTGTCGCAAATAGACGTTGATGCTGCGAAAGCCGGTGCCGACAGGAGTGGTGATCGGAGCCTTTAGCGCACACTTGGTGCGTTTAACGCTGGCCATTGTTGAATCGGGCAATGGAGTGCCCGTGCGGGCCATGACGTCGACGCCGGCTTCCTGAACATCCCAGTTAATTTTCACTCCGGTGGCATCGATACAGCGCCGCGCTGCTTCGGCCAAATCGGGTCCGGTACCATCGCCTGTGATTAACGTAACTTCGTGTGCCATGTTCTCTCGGATTTTGAAGGAAATCGCTCGCCCCGTGAAATAATTGAATCCGTCAAAATACCAAACCAAGAACGCCCAATGCTAGGGGCAAGCACAGGCCGCTAGCGTGATTGGCGGCTTCATTTGTCGCTTTTTGTGGTCGGTTTTAGCTCCCAGTTTTCGCCAAAAAAGTCGGCGGCGGCAATTTTTCCTGGGCGGCTGTTATCGGCTGGCGTTTGTAGATCAATGATGGCCCAATCGGGCAATCGGGGAACCTGCTGGGCATTGCTTCCGTAAAAATCGGCCTCGCGGAATGTGAAACCGCTGTTGAGCACAACGTAGCGTTTCGGATGAAGCGGATTTGGATAGATCAACATGGGCACATGATGCTCGGACGCGAATTGCTCTTCGCCGACAACGATTGTTTTTTCTTCCCAGCGAATCGGTAGCTTGTCAGCAATGCGTTTGATAAGTGCGTTGCTGCGTGCATCTCCCCATAAGATTAAATTTGCCGAAACGATATCTTCCTCGGTAATTTGTGTGTCATCTTTCACGCGTGGCTGGCCGCGAAATTGATTCCTCCACTGGCGGATGGCGCGATCCATCTCGCTGTTTACCCACTGCGATACTTTTTCGTGCGATGCTTTGCCGGTAGGTCGCACGATGATGAATGAATCCATAAATGCATCGTCGATTGGCCCTTGCAAGTTATGCTGCTTTCGCAAGCCTGCTGTCTCACGCGCGCCAAGTTGCCAGAGGCCTTGTTCATTGCGATGAAGCTGGCAGGTAAATGAACGGTCGGATAAAGTTCGTGGGCCGGCAATTTCTTGATCGTCTATTGTCAGGGCCACATTCGTGGTCAAATCGAAGGGGGACCAGCCGGATGGAAACTCGAGCTTCAAATCGGTGACATTTTCTGTCGTGATGAAGGCTTCGTCACCTGAAACAATTTCGCCTAAAACACGAGCTTCTTTCCAATGTTCGGCTAACCCTTCCACCCGAAGCCAAGCCATTTGGTTGTATTTTAGGGTGTAAGTCACGAGCTTGACGCCAATCGGATATCGATCACGGCCAACCTCGGCGATGCTATCCACGATTTCAGCAACAGTTTGTTTTGCATCGGGATGATATTTGTGTTCGGTGTTAGGACCAAGAATGTGCCGTAGTTTAATGCCTTCGACAGCCAAGGCTTGTTCCATGATGTCGGCGGCCTGTTTTTGCTTGTCTCGCTCGCCGCTGTAGGCAACGGTAGGGCATTGATACAAGTTCAACGCCCAGTCATTGGCGTCATAAAGATGAAATAGCTTCCTCTGCCAAGTAGGCAAAGCTGCAAGTTCATCGGAGGAGATTTTTAGATATTCGATTGATTCGGCGAAACCGGCACCTGGAGCGGCGGCCACCCAACGGTCGGCATAATGCACGGCCAAATGCCAGCAGCCGGCGCCGCCCATAGAAAAACCACGGATGGCAATGCGATTGTCATCGACACGATATTGCCGCTTCACTGCTTCAATGGCTTCCCATACATCCACTTCACCAGCAAATTTGAACGCATTGCAATAGCGGCCGTAAGGATGCAATACAATCGTGGCGGGAGGAATGAACTCGCCGGCTTTTTTCTGTCTTTCGTTCAGAAAATTAACTTCGCTCAGTTTTTCGTTGCGGCCGTGTAACCAAACATCGAGACGAAATTTATCGTTGCCGCCCGGTCGGTAAGACTCGGGTATTACCAAACCATAAGGTTGGACCGAGCCATCGAGCCGTGAAGTATAGCCGCGGACTAGTAGCCCAGGTGCCTTGGTCCATGTCGAGCGACCATCTTGCAATTCCTCTGCCCGAGCCAGGCCTTCTTTCAGGAGTTCTTTTGCTTTGTTGATTTCAGCGGGGACAAAAAATTCCTGATAATCGAGGGCTGTCCGAACCGCTTTGGCAAAAATTTGCACGTCGGGAAGCAAGGATTTGGTTCGTTCATTTTCGGATTGATCAAGTTCGGCAATGAGCTTTTCGAGCGCTGCTAATTTGTCTTGCAACTCGGTTCGATCTTTCTCAGCAATTTCGATGCCGGGAGGAGGAAGAATTTTTTGTTCCGGTTGCGCCTGAGACCAAACCGGCGAAATACCGGCTAAAAGGCAAAACACCAGAAAAAGAACGGGGATATGACGTGTTTTCATGGCCAGACCAATCGCTTTTACCGAAAAATAATGGATCACTATATTTTTAGCTTTCTCGAAACCGAGGTTCAAATGGCAATTCTTCGAGTTAGAATTAAGTTAGCTGGCCATATGGTTAAGGTGGCAAAATAGCATTTTTCAATAGGCCGAGTAATGAGTCGCGACACGATTGGCCGTCCGATGGAAATTTTGCTAGTTGAAGACAATCGCATGGACGCCCACTTCGCTATTCGCGCCTTGGAGAAGGCCAACTTCAAGCACCGCTGCACTCTGGTGGTCGATGGCGAAGAAGCAATGAACTACTTGCAACGTCAAGGCATTTTTGCCCGCGCGCCGAGACCCGATTTGGTACTGCTTGATCTTGGTTTGCCGAAAAAAGATGGCCGCGAAGTATTGGCGGAAATTCGTGCGGATGAAAACCTGCGGGACCTGCCTGTCGTCATCCTAACCGGATCGACTGATGAAGCAGACCGGGCGCACATGCAAGTGTTGGAAGTGGAAAGCTACTTAGTAAAGCCGGTTGATTTGGAAAAATTTCTGAGTATCGTTCGAGAACTCAAACGTTTTTGGTTGCAAGGCGTGATTCTGCCCGCGATCGAATAGCCGTGGGTGATTGGCCTTTCTCGACTGACGAAGCGAAGCTGTCAGGCAACCACGTCTGATCTACGGATGGGCAATGAGTTCAATTCTTCATAATGCCTGGTATCTCACCGGACCAACCGCTACAGGTAAGACGGCTGTCGGAATTGAGCTAGCTCGATTAATTGACGCCGAAATTATTTCTCTGGATTCGATGGCGATTTATCGTGGCATGGATATCGGCACTGCCAAGCCTGCGTCTTTGGAACGCGCAGCGGTGCCACATCATTTAATCGATGTGATTGATCCCACCGAAGACTTTAGCATTGCTCAATATTTAACCGCGGCCGAGGAGACGGCAGAAAAAATTGCTGGGCGTGGAAAGCAAGTGCTATTTGTGGGTGGCACCGCTCTTTACCTTAAAGCATTGCTAAGGGGACTGTTCGCAGGCCCTGCGGCGGATTGGAAATTGCGGCATGAGTTGGAAGACATTGCTCGCACGGAAGGGCCACAAGCATTGCATGAACGTTTGCAGAAAGTTGATTCTGCAGCGGCCGCCAAGTTGCATGTCAACGATGTACGACGGATCATCCGAGCACTGGAAGTTCACGCAGTTACAGGCGAACGCATCAGTAGTTTTCAGCAACACTTCGAGGTGGGCCGTAGGGCGGACGAGTGCCGCGTGTTCGTACTTGATTGGCCTCGAGAACAACTTGAAGAACGGATGAGGCAGCGTGTCGATGCCATGTTTGAACTGGGGCTTGTGGACGAAGTAAAAAAGCTAATGGGGAGTGGGGAATGCGGAATGGGGAATGCATTCAGCCGCACGGCCAGTCAGGCGGTTGGATATCGTGAGGTCTTGGAGTACTTACGCGGGGAGCGCGACCTGACGGCGAGCATCGAATTGGTCAAGCTTCGTACGCGGCAATTTGCCAAACGGCAGCTTACATGGTTTCGTGGTTTGAGCGAATGCCGTTGGATCAAAATCGAGGAACCTTTGGAGCCGTGTAAGCTAGCTCGAATCATTGCTGAAGCTGGCGCTCATTCTTTAAAACTCGTAAAGTCGCCTATCTAATACTTTTACGAGAAGGAACTGGCTAAAAACGAACCTTTCCGCCGAGCTTGGGTCGATTTAGAATGGTCGATTCGCCTTAACCCGTAGCTTTTGGTCTTATTCATCTTGAGGAACCTTTCCCTTGTATCGCACTCATACTTGTGGCGAACTTCGCGCTTCGCACGTCGGCCAAACTATTACGCTTTGTGGTTGGGTTGATACCTACCGAGATCATCAAGGCGTTTTGTTCATTGATCTACGCGATCGCTATGGTAAATCGCAAGTGGTGGTCTCGCCGGAGAGCAGTAAAGAGAATTTGGAACTTGCCAAGACGGTTCGCTGTGAATGGGTGGTATCGGTTACTGGCAAAATCGCTCATCGGCCCGAAGGGGCAACCAATCCTAAACTAGCGACAGGCGAAATCGAACTGCGAGTAGAAAAGCTGACGATTTTGAATCGTACCGCGACACCGCCATTTTTGCCGACTGCGGCAGAGCTGCCTGGCGAAGATTTACGCTTAAAATATCGGTTTCTCGATTTGCGCCGGCCTGAAGCACAGCGCGTGTTGATTTTGCGGAATCGCATTATCAAAGGCATGCGAGATTATTTTGAACAGCACGATTTCATCGACGTTGAGACGCCGATTCTCGGTCGTAGTACGCCGGAAGGAGCGCGTGATTATCTAGTGCCCAGCCGGATTCAACACGGCATGTTTTACGCGCTGCCGCAATCTCCCCAATTGTACAAACAGATTTTGATGGTGGCCGGTTACGATCGGTATGTGCAAGTCGCTCGTTGCTTCCGCGATGAAGATCTTCGTGCTGATCGTCAGCCAGAGTTCACGCAACTCGACATGGAAATGTCGTTTGTTGAGGCCGACGACGTGATTGGCATCATCGATGGCTTGGTGGCAAAAATTGCTAAAGACGTTCTTAACCTCGACGTGAAATTGCCACTCCCACGAATCACTTACGATGAGGCCATGGAACGTTTTGGCCATGATGCGCCCGATTTGCGTTTCGGCATGGAAATTGTCGATATTACCGACTTAGCCCGCGAAACCGAATTTCGCGTGTTTCGTTCAGTTGCCGAAAGCGGCCAGCGTGTGCGAGGCATCAATGCCAAAGGGGCCGCAGCCAAATACTCCCGCAAAGATATTGACGAATTAACGGCCTTTATTGGCCAAGTTTCTGGCGCCAAAGGTTTGGCATGGTTCAAAGTTGAGGAAGGCCGTACGCTCGCTTCACAATCGCGAAAAACTTTTCGCCTGAGTTACTCACAAAAATCGCCGATCGCATGAGCGCTGAACCAGGCGACTTTTTGCTATTTATTGCCGATTCGTTTGAAGTATCGTGTAAGGCACTTCATAATTTGCGTAAACGGCTCGGCGAAGAGTTAAAACTGTACGAACCGAATGCAATGCATTTCTCCTGGGTGGTCGAATTCCCGATGTTTGCCTGGGATGAAGAAGAGAAAACGTGGGCGGCAATGCATCATCCGTTTACTGCCCCGCGACCTCAGGATGCTGAACTATTAAAAACCGATCCTGGTAAATGCCGCGCCCAGGCTTACGACCTGGTCATCAATGGTTCGGAGGCGGGCGGCGGCACGATCCGAATTCACGATCAAGAGCTTCAACAGCAAGTATTTAGTTTGCTAGGCATTAGTGCGGAACAGGCTCGCAATCGCTTCGGTTTTCTGCTGGATGCCTTGCAATTCGGCGCTCCCCCGCACGGCGGCATCGCC
>CAZIGP010000212.1:0-7176 GCA_964538425.1 uncultured Pirellulales bacterium
ATGTATGAAAGGCGTTTTGCCGTAACACATTAGGATATGCCGCCCGGCCGGTCGTTGCAACCGTAATTAACAGGCCTACAGACCCTAAATCGTTGGCAGACAAGACCATTGCGCGGGATATAGGGTTCGCGCCGGCCAAGAATCCGCCTTGACCGATTTTGGCCAGAAAACGATCATTCGCGGCCAATTTTATCGCCCTGCCCCATTTCGTAGAAGGAGTTTCTTACCATGCGACTTGGTCGCCATTTCACAAAGATTCACACGGCAGTGCAATTTTCGGTCATTGCGGTGCTTTCGGCCTTTTGTTGCGGTGCTTCTGCCGCCGACCAGGCGCAATTCAATTATCGTGTGCCGCAGGTAGGGCAATATGGCGTCCACGATGTGAAATACGAGTTAGCACTGGATGTTTCGCTGCGCCAAGCAGAGCAAGTCATTACATCCGATAAACAACAACTAGTTCGCAATCAAACTCGACAAATCACCGTCCTGAAAGTGGCAGGCGATCGAGTGACTCAAATTCGAGTTCACTATCCGAAAGCCCGTGCGACCATCACCCGCGGCAAAGAAAGCGGCAACGGACAGACGCAGCCGATCGAAGGAAAATCGTACGTAGTCGAACGAAGCGAGAACAATCTGGTCATTACTAGCGAAGATGGCAGCGAAGTTCCCGAAGAACAACGTTCGTTGGTCGCGGCCAGCATGGAAAGTGTCGGCCGGCCGAATCCACTAGGAAAATTTTTGCATGGCAAAACGGTGGCTGTCGGCCAGTCATTGGTTTTGCCAAATGAATTGGCCGTCGATTTACTCGGCCTTCGCGAAACCGGTGGCGAAGCCCAAAAAGTAGAACTCACGTTACGAGCCGTACGCCAAGAACCCGACCGCCGCGTGGCCGATTTCGCGATGCTAGTGGTTCTGAAACCTGATGCCACCACCGCGATGGATATTAAAGGCGATTTGCAACTCGATGTCGCCACCTGCCAAGTCGTCGCGGCGAACTTTGTTGGTCCTGTGGCCATCCAAGAAACCTACGGCCCCAAAGGCCACACCTTCCAAATGCGCAGCGACGGCACCATGAACGTGGCTATGAAATCGCATTACAGCAACCGGTAATCGCCGATTGCATGCTGCAATGCCCTTCTCCCGCCCCGGGTGGCACTAAATTGTAGGAGGCGACTCCCGTCGCCGATTGGTATTGCCTTAGTCGCCAAAGGGCTTGCACTCGGTAAATCCATGCTTTGCATAAAACGCGCGGGCGGGCAGAAAATAACCCCAAGAACCTGTCTGCAAGCTCAGCCGATCCATCCCTTATTAGCACATCTCTGATGTAGTGGCGCAATAACACGCTGCTAACTCCTCGCCGCGGCCGACAATCAGGAAGCCCACTCACGCTGGAGCTGTGAATCGAAGAAACGTTGCGTGTCGGAGTTTGTTATGTATCCGCCGTTATCAGCCTTAAGAAGTTTGAGGTCACTCAGCAAAGATAACATCGAACTAACCCTTACGCTGATTTCCGGCAGTGGGCATTTGCCGATTGCCAGCACGCCGGCCTCATCCTCAACGACTCGAAACGTGTCATGCTTCCATAGCTTACTGGCAGCAACTCGATTGTGTCTGGCTATACCACGGTCAATAAGCAGCCATCGAGCAACCTCTGCAACCGATTGATTTTCTAGCTCTGATAGTTGGGCGAAGTATGTCACCAGGTCTGCCGACATGTTTGAACCCCAAGTCGCAAGGCGTTCTCGCAAAAGCGATTGACCGTCCTCGCTCTTAAGTCGTGCGAAGCACCATGCCACTAATTCTATGGCCGCTGCAAAATTTGCTTCCGGTTGTGGTTTTGCCTCATCCGGTCGCCACTGTGGGTGTTTTGTTGAGTGTGTGAACTTTGATACCAGTGACTGGAATGGGACGTCCTCGTAATTCTCCAGATAGCGTTGCTGAAGGCTATCTGCCGCGATTCCTAGCCGAGGAAAGCGTATCGGTTCTTTTCGTATATGCTCGTGAAGAGCTTTGAACGAAAGTTCTGTCGCGTGCCGCATCAACTTAAGAAGAGCGATAATTCTCCAACGAATTAATACTCTTTCCAAGGATGGCGGAACTTTTATCTTTCTTCCCGACAGATCGCATCCCAGGGCGAATGCTACTTCGATATCCCATTCATTGAAAGAAGCATCGGAAGTCAATGCCATGTTCAGCATTAGAAGCAGACTATGCACCCGATTCAGCGAATCTGAAAAATCAAATGGTTCGTATGCGAAAAACAGTGCTCTCAATAGCTTTATCTCTTTTGCTGACGTAGCCTGTAGGTTTGCTTTTTGTGACCACTCTTCTACCGTCGCACGGTCGACTTTCTTGGCGAACATCAGTTCCTGTTGCAACGGAAGTTCGCTGGCAACTTCCTCGAAAGCCTCAGCAAGTATTTGTCCAGCCGGAAGACAAGTGCGGAATCGATCCTGCGTCCCCAGCAGATGCAACCGCGAAAAGGAAGGACCGTACGCAGCGGGATTGAGAGCTGACGGTGACGACGGGATTGCATCGCCTCGCAGTGGCACTTGTTGTTCACCCTTCTTCCACCGTCGTGCTGCAAAGAGGCGACGAATAATCTGCGATACTTTTCGACTAGTCTTGGTCTCATGAGCAACATTTACGTAGCCGAATAACGTCTCCAATGCGAGGGTGAACTGTTTCTGGTCAGCAACTGTGCCAAGGCCGCCCAGATTAGCATACCGCCAATAAATCCACGAAATTATTGAAAAGTAACGTGCTCGACGCGTCGCATTGGTGATTCCCGGAGTCCACGCGTCGAGGATGCGATCAATCGGATTTGCTAGGCCGAGGAAATCAAGGCCCGGTGATTTGTTAAGCTCACGCTGTTGCCATCCATATGCTGCGGGTGTGTTGCTCATTTCAGTTAATTGCCCTCACGAGGAGAACACCACACCTGTGCCGATGGACGAAGGTTGCGTCGCTCATGCGTGCCAGCTCCGCTTGAGGTATAGCCATAGAGCAGTGTGGGCACGAATCGCTCCCGTATTCGATTTCTTCAAGTTGGATTTTCGAACGGGAGCCGCCAAGGGTCCGGAGAAGAGAAGCAAGCTGACGTCCCGATTCGTCGGCAGAAGTGGCTTGGCGGCTCAACCCATCAATGTCGACTTCACTTGCAGCATCTTGATTCATGCGGCTTACGAGATTTCTAAGTGCTTCTCGCTGACGTTGAAGGCGTCCAATCTCGCCTTCCTTTTCTTCGAGTGCTTCTTGCACGTTAGTGAACGAAACTCTGGGCTTACTCTCGTCACCCAGAATGGCAGACAACTCGTTCTGAAGGTCTTCGAGAGCGGATGCATCAACCTCGGGAAAGGTTACCAGCAATAGTTCATGCATGTCCTTGACCGCGTCTGGACGCTGGAATTCTCCAAAGTGGAACAGCGTCAGCAAGACACCGTGCAGGTAGTTGACGAGTCTGCGGACTCCTCGGTAGTCGCGAAGTGATTCGCGTTGAAGTTCGTCAAGTCTTTTTAGGACTCCCGTTCTTTGAATTACCGATTCCTTGCCCGGCCCCAGAAATGCCGTGACAACCGGCGTGAGAAACCGGCGAGCTGTTTGTGACGAAATGTGCCATCGCAGTTTGCAGAACTTTAAGGCTTGAAGACACATCGGCAATTGATTTAATCGCACCGCGACTTCTTCAGCCGCCTCGGCAGAGTCCAGCGATTTTGCGAGCTGCTCAAACAATGCTTGGAGGATTGCCGTGATGCTGGGCGGAGCCGTTGGCTTACGGAGAGGCAAGTCTCCATGTCGATCAGGTTGCTCCATCGACGAATTTCGCTGATTGGCCGTCCGAACTTCTGCCTCAATAAACTGAAGTCCGTTGGACGCAGCGTTAAATGATGATTCTACAATCTGCTCCCACCCCGCTTGAGCATTGTGTTGCGACTCCCCGATCAGTAAGAGCGACCGCCGAATCGTCTGGCCATTGCCCTCGGCGTCGTGGTGTCTTGACGCGGCAAGATTTGGTTGGCGTCGGCTATGTTGTTCCTGCAAACCACGACGGAGCCATTCAAGAAACTGGACGATTTCTTTCTCTTCGCAGTCTTCAGGGGCCGCTAAGAGATCATTTAGAAATTGAAGCCTCTTCTTTGATTCTGGTGGTGTTTCGAGAAGTTCCTTAACTTCAACCCATCCCTCAAAGACTTCCCCATCGTCCATTGTCACACGAGCGACTCGCGGACCGGACATTGCTGAGATTTCCTCATTCGAAAGTTCAACTTCAGCCGAAACACGCCCTTCGGCCCCTAACTTCGCATTAAGTTCGCGTTTAGCGACAACACTGCCACGGACGAGCAATGTCAATTCGCCATGTGTTGCTTGCCCATCCCATGCAAGGGACAGGCGACGTGCATGAAGTTCGGCCACGAGGACATTGGTGGCTGTAGCCGAATCGAGAGACGGACCAGCACTTCGGACGTCAGCCGGTTCAAACTTACGCCAGCTTGTGCCGGGCACTCGAAGCAAATACTTGGCGTCTCGAAGTGACACCTTTCGGACTAAAACCGCTTCAATATTTGTTCGTTGCAATAAAGCGGGTGCCGTCATATTAGCAGACCCGAGGATGACATATGCATCAGACTCGCGTCGCCATACTAGTAACTTTCCGTGAACATTTCTCCGTTCTGCATCAATCGCATCGACAGGCACTTGAACAGTGGTTTCTGTATCTAACGTCCGAACGAAATCAGCCGTCAAATTCTCGAACATCGGGTCAATGCGAATACGAATTGGAATAGATGGCCAATTACTGCGGAGCCACGCCATTACACGGTTAGTTTGGTCAACAAATGGCGAGGTGACCACAATACTCTCAACTCCATTGTCGATCTGAAGCTGGTCGGCAATGGACCGGGTAATACTTGTTAAGAACCAAGTGTCGTCAGCGACTTCAAGTGGTTGAAAGGCCTCTCCTGTTGGCTCGAGAATTCCCGCTAGCGACAACAACTCATGGCAGGTTCGTGCGATAGCCTTCTGTGAGGCTTCGCTCTCCAAAACACATAGCCCTCCTACTTCGGCATTCGCGAGGAGTCCAGCGACGGTAAGGTTGCCACTCCCAACTCCAAGAACCGTCTTTCGCGATGTCTGTATGACGACAAGCTTGGCATGAAAAGCACCACTCGGCCGCACTGTTCGCAGCACATAATCTGTGCCAACTCCGTCGGCACAGGCGGCGTCGTCCAGCGACTGCGCATACCCAAGAGGGTCCACCAGGACGACGACCTTCTCGCACCCTCGTTTTTGAAGTTCCCTCAAATACTGTTCGGAAAAAGCGGCTGGCGAGAAGGTGTAGGACGTGAACACTGCCATTCGAGGAACGTCAGCTCCAATCGCATCGAGCACGTCGTCAGGTGTGAAGCCGTCAAAGAGTTTCCGCATGTATTACGTCGACAAAGCAATTGTTTTGTTTAGTGTTTTCGTAGGTGCTGAATTTAATTTCCCATTACTCGGGCGGCCGTTGGCCACGGACTGTCGCCCACGTTCGAGTAACGTTCCGTTAGTGGCAAGCCTATATAGTGACAGGCCGGGTATTGGGCTGCCAGAGCACCCCAGTGGTAGAGTCACACGAAGTACAGAATTGGGCGCAACGCGTACGCTAACCTGACCTCGTGCTCCTTGTGTAAAAAAAGCGGGTAGCAGTGGGGTGAAGCTTCTGCCGCCTCAGTAAGGAGCAACTGAGGCCGCCAAAATAGCGAGGAATTAAGGCCGAAGGCAGTAGTCTGATGATTGAGTATCCACTCCACGACTCCTTCGGTTACGCGCGGGCTTCCACTAATCGCTGCAGCCCAAAAATTCATCGACCGCCAATCGAATCAACATCCGAGTCAATTTACCCGCGGTTTCAGCAGCCAAGCCCTTTCACTTGCTGGACAATTCCCCTTCAGTCCGCCGGGAATTTCCTGCGAGCCCAGTTCCGTGAACGTGTAGGTTTCGTGGTACACCTCGCGGATCTTGTCGGCAGGCAAAGAGAACGGCGGCCCGCCTCTTAGGCTTTGATCGTATTCAATGCAGAGCAAAAGCTGCGGCGCTCGGTTCGTGATCTTGGTCAAATGCAGCGCATATTGCTGGCGCAGGCCCTCCGGCAGTGCCACCAGCGCTGCCCGGTCGTAGACGGCATCGACCGGCTCGAGTAAATCCGCGGTGAGTTTGAAAATATCCCCTTCGAAAATGTCGATCTGCTCGGCCCGATAATGCGTCAACGAACCATGACGTGATGCCGACGGCGTGACTCCCAGCTCCGCAAAGAGTTCTGCAACGGCAATGCCGCTCAGTTCCGCTCCCGCAACACGGTAACCATTTGCCAGCAACCAGTGGATATCGAGCGTCTTGCCACAGAGCGGCAGAAACAGGCGGTTTCCCTCATGGAGTGCAAGTTCCCCGAAATGCTTCACCAGCAGCGGATTGGTTTCACTCCCATGAAACGCAATCTCTTTCTGCTCCCATTTCTCCTTCCAAAAACTGTGCTCCACAGTCAAATCTCCTGATCGCCAGCCTGATCGCAAGGTAAAGAGCCATCTTAAGCAGGAGGAAACAAAGAGGAAGGGCAACTGCGAATGCAATTTGCCTCATTGGCCCTCTGTCCGGTTGCAATAAACTACCAGTCACTTTTCGGCACCGCCACGGTAAGACTGGCCAATCGCGCCGGTATACCCTAAAAAGCCACCAACCAAGCCCGGCATTCTTTCTGACTTCCGACCTCCGCTGCCATTCTCCACTCCGCATTCCCCACTCCCCACTTACTGCTTCTCCATTCCTTGCCTTTCATGCCTCTGTTGCCTCCGTTCCCTCATGTTCTTTGCCATTTTCGTGATTATTTTTTCTGCCTGCTTTACCTTCTCCGTGCCTTTGGGTCTCTTGCGGTTTAATAAATCACCGAAAATCACGGCTCTCTCCTTTGCACCAATCTGCGAAATCGGCGTAATCTGCGGATCAATAACTGCTGCCTCATGTTCTTTGTTTGCTTTCGCGTTTTCGCTCTTTCGTCTTTTCGTGATTATTCTGTCCTATCAGCCTTTCCGCAGTTCGTTTGACTCCTTGATTTTCGACTCCTGCCCTCTGTTTTTCTCCTCTGCCTTCTTGCCTTCTCCGCGTCTCCGTGACTCTGTGGTTAAATAACTGTCTTGTCCTCTG
>CAZIGP010000213.1:0-7120 GCA_964538425.1 uncultured Pirellulales bacterium
CAGTAGGCCTCTAATATTCACCAATCATTGGATCAAGCTGCTCAAATCCACCGCTTTGCCGTCGTTTGGTGAAATCAGGTAGGCCATCGAGTATTCATCAACCGTGTCGCTCAAAAAACCACAATGTCCATCGAGAAAAGCGACATTTACGCCACCGGCATGTTGGCTCCTGGGTGCAGCCGACAAATAGCCGAATTTCGTTTCACCACTAAAAGTTGCACAAGGCATACCCTCTAATTGTGCTCCGCAGCTATCGGGACAGGCATAAAGAATATCGGCATTTGGCCCTAGGTTATTTTGCGGTTGTGAAATACCCAAGCTAAAGGCAGCAGGTTGATAAACGCCACTCTTGGTAACGTCCCCTTCGGCATGAATATCAAACGCCAACAAGCTGGAGCCGGTCCAAGGCAAAGCCCACGCACCGCGTTGATCGCGTTCTTCTCCACGGGTGCGCACTTCCGAGATTACCATCGTTCGCGATAGCCCATCAAAAATCGATCTGCGAAAGTGCGGACGATTTCCCGACAACCCACCAGGCCAAATGTCGGTGTAATCCGTATGGAACGGACTCACAAACGCGGCGTAATTTCCTTTTGCGAACTTTTTGCCACCTGTTAAAGACGAATCGACAAAGAACCGGCCGTTGGCTTCATCACTGGAGCAAAGCAAAGACGACAAAACTGTTTGCTGAGGTTCATTCGGTTGTTCCAAAATGCTTTTGCTTTGATCAAATTGACCATAAAGAGCACTTTCTTCCATGTAAGGTAGGATCAAAACAACCCAGCTCATCATTTTGCCGCCGCGAGGATCGAAAGACCCGGCCGATGAAGTTGCTTCCCGCACTCCTGCCAATCCAGCGGGCGGATAGCGTTTATTAGTGACTTCGTAATTGACAACCGCCAAAGCCAACTGCTTCATGTGATTGCGGCATTGCAATCGACGACTTGCTTCGCGCGCATTTTGAACTGCCGGCAACAGTACAGTAATCAATACACTAATGACGGCAACGACCATCATCAGTTCGATCAATGAAAATGCACGACGCAGCACCATGGAATTGAACCCCTCCCTAAGATTGAACCTGCTGCGTATGGAAAATGCAAGCTTTTTGTTAGATACCCGATTCCTAGAGGGCCGCAGAATGTGTTCAACCCGGCATCTAGCCTACAGCGGTCGGGCTGCCCGGCGTTGTGGCAGATACTCTTCGAGCTGATACCGGTCGATTTTTCGATCCAGCGTGGAACGTTCAATTCCTAAAATCCGGCTGGTTTGGCTCTTATTCCAACCAGTGGAGTTCAGCGTGGCTAAAATGTGGCGTCTTTCAAGTTCTTCGAGCGACACCGGCTCGAACTCGTTGGCTGCTGAAGGTGAAATCTCGGCCGTATCACCGGCGGTAGAAAGTTTGGAAAGTGTCAAATCCTCGACATCGATATACTCGCCTCTAGCAAGCACCACAGCCCGTTCAATAACGTTTTTCAATTCACGCACATTTCCGGGCCAGCGATATCGCAGCATCTGCTCCATCGCTTCTACCGTGAAACCCCGAATCTTACGGCCGGTTTCGGCGTTAAATTTTTGCAAAAAGTGATGCGTTAATTCAGAAATGTCTTCGGGACGTTTTCGCAAGGCTGGAACGAAGATCTCTAGCACGTGCAGCCGGAAGTACAAATCGCGACGAAAATTGCCTTCGGCCACTTCGCGTTCCAAATCGCGGTTCGTAGCAGCGATCACTCGCACGTCGCATTGAATAGGTCCGCTGCCGCCGACACGCTCGAACGGATGCCCTTCCAGCACACGCAAAAACTTGGCTTGAATGGTCGGGCTCATTTCACCAATTTCATCAAGCATCAGTGTGCCGCCGTCGGAGGCTTCGAACTTGCCGATTTTTCGCTCCGTGGCTCCGGTGAAAGCTCCTCGCTCGTGACCAAATAATTCGCTTTCTAACAAGCTCTCGGTCAGTGCTGCGCAATTCAATACGCCAAAAGCCCCTTTCTTTCGTGGGCTGGAAAAATGAATCGCGCGAGCTACCAATTCTTTGCCCACTCCACTTTCACCGCGAATTAACACAGTCGCCCGATTCGGTGCCGCCCGTGCAATATCGCGCTGCACTTTGTTCATTATCACGCTGCCGCCAATGATCTCGCTCTCCACTCCCAGCAATTCTCGCAATTGCAAATTTTCGTGGCGAATTTGCGTTAAATCTTCCGTCAATTCCATGCGGTGGCTGAGGTTCTCGATGGCCACCGCCAGCGTATCAGCCACGGCCAATGTAAATTCCAAATCTTCAGGGTCCGGCATGCGCTCTGGCCGGGTGGAATAAAGGTGAACTACACCTAACACTTTGTCTCCTTTTCGCACAGGAGCACAAAGAATACTGGTTGCGTGAAATTCTCCTTTGCTATCGCGAATCGAAAGCGCACTGTCGCCCATCACGTTGCGAGCCAATACTGCTTCACCTTCGCGCAGCACGGTGGAGGCAACAAAGTTGGACACCCGCTGATAGTTCAATTCCGAGTCGGTGCGCGAAGCGATGACTTCAAGATCAGCCGCCGTCTGTTCCGCTTTGGAAAAACGCGGCAGTAATAAGACTGCACCTGCATCGACGTGTGTACTTTCAAAAACTCCACCCAGAGCCACGCGACAAACCGATTGTAGATCGGGAGCCTTAGCCAATTCGAATGCCAGTCGGCAAAGTTGTGCGGCGGCACGGCCAACTTTGGGAATGGCCACTTCTTGTTCGGCGACTGGCGCCAAAAACCGTGTTTGGCCCCGGCGGTGAGTAATCTGAGTCGGCTCGCCCATCGAAAGCACGCCCGACTCATCTCCCACGACGCCAAGTAATGTGTCCTCGGCACGCTGCGGAACGTTGCCTTGCAACACATTGGCAGCGTCCGAAAAAGCTGCGGTCAAATCGTGAACAAACGCCAATTGCGTGTGCCCCACGCGAATGATGTCCCCCGGCTGCAAAATGTAATCACCATGGATTCGCTCGCTGCCGACAATCGTGCCGTTGCGGCTTTCTAGGTCCCGTAACACCCAGTGCTCTTGAGAATAAAACACCTCGGAATGGGTACGGCTGCAGCGCTCATCTTTGACGACGATTTGATTCGTCGGGGCACGCCCCATCGTGACCGTTTGGCCTGGCGTCAGCCGAAAAACGTCGGTCCATTTCGAGCCTTCACGAATAACCAAATAAGCGAGCATCGGCGACAGAGCGAGTGACTAGGGTAAGTTCTGATGGCGACAAGACTTGGCAATCATTGATTATACACGCCAACAAAGGCAAAGTGCAGCATTTTGATACAGTTTTTACATCTTCCTTTTGGGCCTGGCTGAGGCCAAATTCAAAGACGCTCATCATCTGCCACTGGAAAGACTTCAGTTAGCATGGCACGTTTCGACGTCGTAAAAGCTCATCTCCCGCCCTTTTCCCCACCAGGCTCCATCAATTTGGGCATAAAAAGTCCTGCTCAGATCACTCTCTTTTGTTGCCAGCCCGGCTTACGCAGACTACCATAAAAGTTTACGGAGATGGCCTATCTGGCCTGATCCATAAACAGAGCCGTGATAGGCCTTTAATTTGAGCTTCCCAAAGCTTCCGATCACAGGCTTACTCATTTTTCGCGGAACATTTTTCTCGTGTCAGCCCAGCTTGGAAGAGGAGCTAATCGCATGTCGAGTCGTTCACGTTACATTACCCGCATCCAATGGATCATTACAGGGATCGGTTTGTCTCTGGCGATCGCGACGCCAGCCTGGGCTCAACAACAGCCACAGCAAACCATCGTCAATCCCTTTCCTACGATCAATGTCGTCGGTGGTGTGGCCGTCAATGTTGAAGGTGTGCTAACGAATCTTGATACGAAACAGCGAGAGGCATTGCGTGAGGCTCGTCAAAAGGCAATGCAGGCAGTGCCCGGCGATCTCAATCAGCCAGCGAAGCTTCGTATGGTTTCGCTCCGCAAGCTCGAAGAACAAGTTCGCGATTGCCTTGATGCTGGCCGACCGCTTCCAGACGAAATCAAATATCTTGCTGGTTTGCAACGCGTGCAATATGTATTCGTTTATCCCGAAGAAAAAGACATTGTTATTGCCGGTCCTGCCGAAGGTTGGATCGTCAATCGCGATGGGCATGTCGTTGGTGTGAACACCGGTCGTCCAGTATTGCACCTCGATGATTTGTTAGTCGCCTTGCGTCACGCCGATGCCGCTCGCAACGGTGGAATGACAGCATCGATCGATCCCACGCCAGAAGGCATCCAGCGCTTCAACGCGCTACGATCGCAATTGACAACCATTGGGCCAAATCCCGAGCAAACCATTGCCACGATGGAAAGTGCACTCGGACCGCAGAAGATAACCCTCAGCGGAATTCCTACCGATAGCCGGTTTGCTAACGTGCTTGTAGCTGCCGATTATCGCATGAAACGATTGGGCATGAACTTCGAAGAATCACCGGTAAAAGGAATGCCCAGCTTTTTGGAATTGGGCGGCGCGGCCGCTGGAAAAAACCGTAATTTGATGCAACGTTGGTGGCTGGCTCCCAAATACGATCCGTTGCAAACCGATGGTGACGGCTTAGCTTGGGAACTGCGTGGCCCAGGCGTGCAGTGCATGGCCGAAGAAGATTACTTCAACGAAGCTGGCCAGCGACAACAGCGTATGAAAGCCGGCGCTGCTGCCCAAAAATGGGCCGATTCGATGACCAAAAACTATGAAGAACTATCAGAAAAACTGACCGTCTTCGGCGACTTGCGTAACTGCATGGATTTGGCCGTGATCGGTGCACTCGTGGTACGCGAAAATCTTCTTGAGAAAGCCAACTTACCGTTGCATTTATTGCTCGATCAGAAAGCGGTTGTTCTCGATCGCTACAACACGCCACAAAGCGTTCCCACACAGGCTAGCTATCTCAAGAAAGGACGCGAGTGGGTTATCAGCGCCTCGGGCGGTGTTGCTTTGCAGCCGTGGTTCTTTGTCGAGAAGCAAGAAAAATCGACCGATATGGTGCCAGCTCGTGCAACGGCAGCCAAGTCTCGCAACGACCGCTGGTGGTGGAACTAACCAGCAGAGTTCGCGAATTCAGAAACTAACCTGTAGCGAAATCTGGCTTTCGTAGCCAATCAACTCTCCGACTATCGCTGTCGAAGTCGCTGCTTACGCCAGCGTAATCATTCCCAAAATCGCAGCGACAATAGTCCATAGTAGCAGTAGTTCTATCCGATCAAGCTGCGCTAGCGGAAATCGCAACGAGCGTTTGTAGTCTCGTGCCACAGCCTGGATGTCTTCAAATACTCCAGGCAGTCTGGGGCCAAAGAGTATGACGGCCACGAGCACAAAAATAATGCAGTCGAGCGGAGAAAAAATATTGGAAGCAGAATCCATTCGCAACATTCTAATTGGAAACAAAAAATGATCCAAGCTGACAATCAGCCAAAAGCTAAGTGTCACGAATCGAGAACTAAGAGTCAGAGAAAATTGAATGTCTCATTAATTCGCCTCTTTACCCGTTCATTGCCCCACTCCCAGCTTCGCCGCCACCCGCTTCGCGGTTGCCAATCGCCGCGCCATTAAATCCGCCGTAGCACGCTTCACGTCTTCAACGAGTTCCACGGGCGCTCTCTCCGGCGAGCCACAATCAAACGGCGGCTCCGGTGCATATTGTAGCGCAAGCTGAATCGCTTGCGCGGCCTTTTCCCCACGCAACATTGCGGCCACGCGAAGCGCCCCGTCGATCCCCGCCGTCAATCCTGCGGCCGTCACATACTTGCCGTCAATTACCACGCGCTTGTTGGCTGGCACAGCGCCAAAATATTTCAGTAGCTCAAACGCCGGCCAGTAACACGTCGCCTCGCGCCCTTTAAGCAGCCCCGCCGCTCCCAGCACCAAGGCCCCAGTGCAGATTGAAAACACACACTTCGCTTGCCGCGCCTGCTCAGAAATAAACGACAACACCACCTCGTCGTCCATGATCGCTTCTTGTCCACCCCCTCCAGGTACGACCAGTAAATCGATCGGCCCCGCATCTTCGAACGTCGCATCGGGCAATAGTCCCAAACCATGCATGTCGCGCACTGGTTCAGTACTTTTCCAAAGCAACTGAAACGACGAATTCGGCAGCCGCGACAACACTGCAAATGGCCCCGTGACATCCATTTGATCAATCTGAGGAAAAATAATCGCCCCAATCCGGAGCAGTTCCTCTGATGGTACCTGCGTCGGTGATGATTCTTTAATTTCAGGCATCCCTGGCATCTCACAAAAAATTACGGGCAACAATTAGCGGTGCATTGCCTTTCAATGACAGCATTTAAGCAAGCCTACCCCGCAATGATCAACGCGAAATTCAGCCGATAGAAAATGAATCCTTCCGCTGGTAGTCTTCTCTTTTCTACCATCCTAACGGTTCAGCTCGCACCCCTGTGCGAGCACACTCAATCTTCATCATCCTGTGAACCTGGCATCTCCGAATAGGGATTAAACCACGACGGGCGGGCCGCCCGCGTGGCATTGGCTCGAGCTTCTGCCTGAGCATATCGCTGTTTGCTGGCCCGAACCGTCTCTGCCGCGGCCAAGCAATAATCGGTCATTGGTTTGGTGGGAATCCCCGCTAGCCGATCAAAGGCATATAGTGCCTTACCATCTTCTACCGTACGCTTCAGGTCTGCGCCAGTAAAACCGTCACTCGCTTCCACGACCCGTTCAATTTCCACGTTATTGAGCGGAACCGGAAGCACCCTAATCCGCTGCTCCAAAATCGATGCACGTGCGTTCACATCGGGGAGCCGCATCTCCAGCCATAACTCGATTCGCCCGGATCGCACCAGAGCCGGTGGCAAATTGCCCACATCCATCGCCGTCATCATCACACACACTCGCCCTGCGCTTTCACTCTCCAGCCCATCCAGCATCGTAAGCAAGTAGCGATACAGCCCATGTTCTTGTCCGCTCTCAAAGATTACATCGCTGTCGTCGATAAAAATCACCGACGGCGCGTTGTCTTTCGCAGCTTCGAACACTTGGTGCACCATAGAAGAAAAGTCGCGCGTGCCCGAGATGAAGGTGCCATCGATCAAGAAAAATTTGCCTTTCAGGCGGTGTGCTAAGGCTCGCCCCACCG
>CAZIGP010000214.1:0-7117 GCA_964538425.1 uncultured Pirellulales bacterium
GCTTGCCGCTTGGGCAAGGCTGGCCACCGGCGCCAAGCTGGAGCCGGCTGCTCAACAGCCCGCAACTATTGGATTGGCTTCCCCTGCCACGAACGCCCAAATATCGACGCCTTTTCAACCGTCGACGCCAGCACCTTATCTCAATCCACCGGCCGTTTCGGAAACGAGGAAGCCCATCGAACGGCCCGCGGATGAAAAGCCGTTTTATGAGCAACCTACTGCTGGCGATAAAAATTCCGAAGGGAATTAACTCAAACTCACCGTGACGGTTTTCCATTCGGTGTAGGCATCGAGGCCTCGTTCGCCGAGTTCGCGGCCGATGCCGCTCATTTTGAAACCGCCGAATGGAGCTGCGGCGTCGAAGACGTCGTAGCAGTTGATCCAGACGGTACCGGCTTTGATTTTGGCAGCCAGGTAATGAGCCTTGGCGACGTCGCGGGTCCAGACGGCGGCAGCGAGGCCGTAAGTCGTCTTATTGGCGCGCTGCACGATTTCGTCGAGGTCTTTGAATCGAAGCACCGACAAAACTGGTCCGAAGATTTCTTCTTGGGCGATTTTCATTTCGTCGTTAACATTTGTGAACATCGTCGGTTCGATGTAGAAACCGCGGTCGCCCCAGCGGTCGCCGCCATTGACGCATTTGGCGCCTTCTTTCTTACCGATGTCGATGTACGACATGATTTTGTCGAACTGCGCCTTATCGACTTGCGGGCCTTGCTCGGTCGTCGGATCGAGTGGATCGCCAAGTTTGCGTTTTTCGTTCATCGCGGCGAGCTTGTCAACAAATTTATCGTGCACCTTGTCTTCGACAAAGAGTCGGCTGCCGGCACAGCAGCATTGACCTTGATTGAAGTACAAACCGAAGTGAGCGCCTGCGGCCGCGGCATCGAGATCGCTATCTGCGAATACGATGTTGGGGCTTTTTCCACCGAGTTCGAACGTGCAGCGTTTCAGCGTGGCGGCAGCATCGCGGGCGATGATGTGGGCAACTTCGGTCGAGCCGGTGAAGGCGATCTTGTCGACATCCTGGTGTTCCACTAATGCTGCACCGGCCGTTGGCCCATAACCAGGGACGACATTGATCACGCCATCGGGGAAACCGGCCTTCTGGGCCAGCCGCGCCATGCGCAAGCAAGTGAGGGGCGTTTGTTCGGCGGGCTTCATCACAATGGTGTTGCCCGCGGCGAGTGCCGGTCCCCATTTCCAGGCGACCATGAGCAAAGGGAAGTTCCACGGAATGATCTGTCCAACGACGCCGACGGGTTCGCGGCGCGTATAGCAGAAATAGTTGCCGCGGATCGGGATGGTTTGACCTTGAAGCTTGTCGGCCCAACCGGCGTAGTAACGCAAGCAGTCGATTGTGAGCGGCAGGTCGGCGGCGCGGCTATCGCGAATCGGCTTGCCGTTGTCGAGTGTTTCGAGTGCCGCGAGTTCGTCGATTTCTTCTTCGAGCAAATCGGCGAGCTTTAGCAGCAAACGGCCGCGATCGCGGGCATCCATCTTATTCCACGGCCCACTTTCAAACGCACGACGGGCGGACTTTACGGCCGTATCGATATCGGCAGCATCGCCTTCAGCGACTTGGGCGATCACTTCTTCGTTAGCCGGATTGACGGTCTCGAATGTCTTGCCGCTTTTCGCCGGCTGCCAGTTGCCGTCGATGAGGCATTGAGTCTGACGAATCTGCGGGGCGCGAGTTTTCGGCAAAGTGGCGGTGGCCATAATCAGAGCTCCGTGTGTGTGGTTAAAACGCAGAAAGCAGAAGGCAGAAAAGGCTGGCCTGCTGCGTGTTGTTGCTAATTGAATTGTACCGGATTGCGACAAAAAGTTGGTAGTAGGTATACAAGGAAAGAAGAAACCAGATGGGTTGGTGAGGCGGACTGGAGGCTAGGGGCTAGAAATTAGAACGGTCTTCATGATCATGCTTTTTTATTTTTTTCCAAGCGGAAGCGCAAAGTTGATAACTCTCGAGAAAAAGTGGGTTTTTGGGTTAGAAGCACTTCCGGATTGTTTCCGTTTAGTTTCCGGATTGCTTCCGGATTGCTTCCGGTTTGCTTCCGGTTTGCTTCCGGTTTGCTTCCGGGAGCAAATGTGGAATGTGGAATGTGGAATAATGACATTAGAAGACCTGCGCACAACTTTGGTGATTGATTTCCGGTTGGGGTTTGCGAGTGAGATGGGTTTGGGTCGAGAAAATTCGGGTTGGGATGCATGGCGGGCACCTTGAAAAAAAAGTGCGTGGAAAAAAGGGTTGGCGAATTGTCGGTTTTGTTCGGGAATAGTGGAGGTTTTGGCGAAAGTGATTTCCGGCAGATTTCCGGTCGCTTTGGAAATTTGAGGTGAACTGGGTTCAAGGGAAGCGGGAATTGCCGAGGGTTTTGCTGATGGGTGATCGAAAACACAAAAGGAAAAATGGGGGAAAGTCGAAAAATCTAAGGGTCTAAGGGGGCGAAGGAGCGAGGGATTAGCAGATACTGGATACTGGTTACTCGATGCTGGATATAAAGTTAAAGTCTGATGCTGGATGCTAGATACTTGATGCTGGATGGTTATGTGGTTGGTGGTTCTCTAGAGTGCGGTCGACTCCGGCTATTTTCAGCGCATAAAAAAAGCCCGCAGACCGGAGGAGCGTCCGGCGGGCGGGCTTCGTGTGCATACCGGCCTGGGGTGAGCAGGCTGGCTGTTTCGAATACGCTTAATAATATACTGTACGTGCGATCATATCATTATAAGGGGGAATGTCAAGAGGAATTCTGGGAGTAAATCTTGCCAAGATGCCCATTCGGCATGCCAGATGCAATCTAAAATCACGCGGGCGGTTTGGCTGCATTTGAGACGTTCTGTGAGGGTTAGGCGGCTAAGATTTCACCAAGAAGGACTAAATTATCGCCGCAAGACCCGCAGTAGCCTGAACCTGTGTGAATTTCTGAATGATGCCAGGGCAAGATATTACGGAAAAATGCTTTTGCTCAAGTCCTTCGGGTAACTAACTTCAACCAAGGAAGGTAAGTGTAATGGCAACCTATGCCGATTGCCGGTTTTCATGGATTGTGACGGCAGCGTTCGTCTTCATGCCTGCTGTACTTCATGCTGAAGAATCGCACGTTGTTCCCGCGAACGCTGAATCTCCGGCAACCGAAGTCAGAAAAAAACCTGAACGGAAGCTTAAGATCGAACATGGTGTCGCACAGAATCCGCTTGACGAACGAGCATCGCTGCGGGCTCTTTCGCCTGAGAAGTGCGCGTGGGTCGATGCAAAGAACAAGCAAATCGTGCTCGACGGTGAGATCTGTCTGACACGCGGGATGTTAGAAATGTTTGCTTGTCCCAAAGGTACGAAGGAACACGAATCGATTGTTACCGTCACGACGAAAGCGTATGTCGTTCATGCGGCTTTGCTGGCCATCGGCGCTAAGTCGGGCAGCTCGGTGAAGTATTATCCTGAATACGTCGCCGCCACGGGTGCTACCATCGATGTCTCCGTATTCTGGAACGATGAAAACGGCAATTTGAAACAGGCCAGCGCGCAGGATTGGGTGCGCAACATCAACACTCATCAAGCGATGGCTCAATCGTGGGTTTTTGGCGGCAGCGATTTTTACGTCGATGAAACCACCAAGGAGCGTCATTATTTAGCGGAACAAGGTGATTTTATTTGTGTTGCCAACTTTCCGACGGCGATGCTCGATTTGCCATTTGCGAGTCCGCAGGATAACAACGAGCTGCTGTTCGAAGCTTTTACGGAACGGATTCCAACACGTGGCACAAAGGTGAAGCTGGTTTTATCGCCAAAATTTCCTGCTTCTCAGAAGGGCGTTGCAACGGTAGGCGGTAAGCAGTAAGCGGCGATGCAGGGTACAGTCAGGACATACGTAACAAATGTAGCTCAGGACATTAGGTGGCGCGCGAGGATTACTGTTTATGAAAGAGTTGCTTTAAGCGGTTGTTTGGGCTGGGTTCGGTGTTATCGCGGAGGATTCCCCAGCGGCTGGCTTGCCAGATTTGTCTGGTTGTCACTTCCAAAGCGGTTAGCCAACCGTATCGCCAACATGCGGTGTCGATGCACGTGGCAAATCCCAGATCGAGGATTTCGCCGTGGGTTTGCTCGGTGTGGCCAACGAAGACAGGCTTGCCGGAAATGTGTGGATGCATTCGATCGGGTTCGAACAGCGCCCAGCGTAGTTGGTAGCTAGGTTGCTCGTGCATCGGCAGTTCGGGCAAGTAATTGGCATGCGTAAAAATATGACCGTCCGTTTCCAAGTAGGGGCGGGACTCGTCGAGCAGCAGCCAGTGTTCTTTGGGAATATCCGTGAGACGCCCACCAAAGCGATAGGAATTCAATGTTGCGATGCCGCCGCAGTTTTCCCAATAGCGAAGTGCTTGCTCGTTTTCGGTGGCCGCAAACAACATTTCTTCGTGGTTGCCTTGGATAAGTACAACGGCGCACCGCCTTTTGAGTTCAATCAGTCGGTCGAGGACTTCTCGTGAATCGGCGCCTTGATCGATTAAGTCGCCAAGGAAAACTAATTGATCGCTGGGCGTGGGAGCGATGGCATTGATGAGCGCATCGAGAGCATGCACGCAGCCATGAACATCGCCGATGGCGATTAGACGAGCCGAGTCGCGGGGCATTTTTTTCTCGTAGGGCTGATCGTCAGAAGATTTGTTGGCTCAGCGGCGCGAACGCGCCTGGTCAGTTTAACATCATCCTTGGCGAGAGTCAGGTGTCAGGAGGCAGCTCTTTCACTACTGCGCCGCGTGCAAGTCAGCCGCGAGACTAATGGATTTACTGTCCTAGCAATTTGCAACAAATCAGTAGAAGCCGAAGCGGAAATCTTCTGGGAGAGCATTCCCGGGGAAGTAAGCGTAGACGGTGGAAGAGCGATCCTTGTGCTAATTAGTTTCGCCAAGGCGCTGGCGGGCTGTTGCAGCCCAGGGGCTTTCGGGGGCGAGTTCTAAGAATTGTTGCCAGTGGCGGTTGGCTTCTTGGTTGCGACTGAGTTCATCGAGCGTACGGGCGAGGTGAAAATGAACATCTGCGTATTCGGGGTGTTGGGCGAGTGCGCCTTCGAACGCGGCGACGGCTAGTTCTCGGTCGCCGAGTTCGGCGAGGACACAGCCGAGGTTGGCGCGGGCCTCGACGTAATCTTCGTCGAGTTCGAGTGCCATGTAGTAGCGTTCGCGTGCGCCGGCGGAATCGCCGAGTCGATAAAGCAGCTCGGCCATGGCGAAACAAACCGGCGCGGTTGTGCCCGCTGCGGCAGCGTGTGTGCGGTAAACTTCGACTGCGGCGGCGAAGTTGCCTTCGTCTTCCAAGTCGGCGGCCAGTTCCAGCATTTCGGCTGGCGCCAGGGGTTGTTCGGTCGCTCGCAAGACTTCGGCCAGCGAGATGGTGGGTCGTGGCGCGGTGGTCGTATCTGTGCCCGTTTCCGTTGGCAACGCATCGAAGTCGAAAAACATTTGCCCACCGGGGGCAACTAATCCATCACCTTGCCGCAACAGTAAGCGGCTGCCGCGAACGATGACCGAAAGCTGTGCGAGCGGCCGTTCGACTTGTGGGACAAACTTGGCAAGTTCGCCGAGGCGCCTTTCGATAATGGCTGGTGAAACGCCTGCCGCGAGCAATTCGGCCAGGCGGCGGGCGGTGGCGACTTCCTGAAAATCGAAATACGGGAGCCGGCGTACTTCTCGCACCGGTTTGATCAGGCTGCGGCGATGCCAGCGACGGACGACCGCGACTGGCACATCAAGCAATTGGGCCAACATCGCTGGAGAGTAAAGGCGTTGAATATCTTGTTGATCGTCCACTAGACCGAGCCGCTGCCAGAATTGGCTTTCGCCGATGACTTCGCAACGGTCGGAAGCAATGGCTGCCTGGGTGGCTTCGTTAAATAAATTTGCCGCGCCTGATTCCGTGGAAATGCCTAGGTCTTCACCGACGACGATTAATTGGGGCTCTGCTTCACCGAGTTCGACAGGTGTTCCGCCGTGTTGGCGGATTAATTGCTGGGCTTCTCGCTTTGGCATTCCTGACAGGCGGCCTACAATCGCTACATGCTGGCTGGCGAGCAGTGAAGAGGCGGGTTGTGAAGAAAGCGTTGACATGAGAAGCACAAGGGAAAACGAGGAAGCTAGAAGCCAGTGCGCAGTGTCGAACAAGGCCAGCTCGATGTCAACGGGCGGAGGAATTAACCACGGAAAAAGCGAAATAAGATCGCCATTGCGGTGAGTGTTGCGGCGATAGCGAGAGAGCCGAGCAGTGTGATTCTAAATTGTGATTTGGTCGTCGGAGTACTGAGCCACGGCTTTAATATTTTTGTCAGCACGGGCATTACAAACCATTGCAGGATTGAAACGCTAAGTGCATTGGAAATTAACATTGTAACGGCAAACCCTAAGCAGCTAAGGTGCGGACCGACGAAGATGGAAAGCAGCATGACGGTGGGATAAAGGCCTAATAGGACCGAGAGGGCCATCTTCCAGCCTGCGGGGACTTGGCTGGCGGATTCGCCGAATTCGCTGCCGAACCAAGGGCCGAAGCCTTCGTTCAAGCGTTTGAGTTTGTAGTCGCCGAGTTTTTTATCGAGTTTGCTGATCCACTCGGTTCGCTCGGCCGACTTCAACCAGTGATTGAGCGATTCGAGCTTGTCGAAGTGAACTACAACAACCCACTGCGGGTGAGATTTTGCGGCAGGGGGATAGACTTCGGTGTTTTGATAGCCGGGAAATAGTTCGGCCGCAGAGCTGATGCCGTTCATCCATTCCAAAAATCGCTCGGTATTTTCTGGCGCGACGTTGTGAACGATTACCGACGAGGCTTCGACGCTATGCAAATGGAAGTGCGACAAATTTGGTTCCTCGACAAGAAGCGTGATGGCATGAAGCAGGGATCTCTACGAAGGGCGTGGCTTGTTTGAGTTCAACCACGCCCTTCGCGGACTCAGGGTGTGCCATCTACCTATGCGTTACAATCTGGAATTTGAAATTTGAAAATTTCAGACTGTTGGTTTAGTACTGCACGCGTCCTGGCATAACGTTGTATTTCTTCCAGACTTCGACGGCTTCTTCGCGCATCATTTGGGTCATTTTGATGGTGCGCTCGTTTTTCGGCAGCGAA
>CAZIGP010000215.1:0-7072 GCA_964538425.1 uncultured Pirellulales bacterium
AAGGGCTTAAATCCTCGGTCGTCAACATTTTGAATAAAGTGCCGGTGGTTGGTGATCCGGTTGAAAAATTGCTGTGGCAAATAAAAGAATCGATGAAAGCTGGTTTACATGGCGGCATGTTGTTCGAGGAAATGGGCTTCCGCTACATGGGCCCCGTAGATGGCCACAACATCTCCGCCCTGCGGCGATACCTAAAAATGGTAAAAGATGTCGATGGCCCCGTGCTGCTGCATGTGGTTACTGAAAAAGGTCATGGCTTTCAACCTGCGGCTGCCGATCCTGTATTTTTCCATACGCCAGCACCGTTTGAACGTGCGGAAGAAAAAGTTGTTTCGATCAAAGCCAGTTCGTCGAAGGCTTATACCGACATCGCCAGTCAGGCCATTCATAGTCAGATGGAACATAATCCGCGGGTGACTGTGTTAACCGCAGCCATGTGCCAAGGAAATAAGCTTGAAGTGGTGCGCGAAGCTTTTCCTGATCGGTTTTTTGATACCGGCATTTGTGAATCGCATGCTGTCGCATTCGCCGCTGGACAAGCCAAAGTTGGCATGCGACCCATCGTCGACATCTACAGCACTTTCTTGCAACGTAGCTTCGATCAAATTTTCCAAGAAGTGGCGCTACAAAATCTGCCTGTGACTTTCATGCTGGATCGTAGCGGATTGACGGGCGCAGATGGTCCAACGCATCACGGCTGTTTCGACATCGGCTATCTGCGATTGTTTCCGAACATGGTTGTGATGGCGCCGGGAGATTTGGTTGACCTTAACGAGATGCTTGAACTGGCTTTGTCGTTTCCTGGCCCGACTTCGATTCGTTACCCCAAGGCTGCGGCCGAAGATGTCACCACCATGGTTACCGGCGACCGAGTGCCGCTTGAACTCGGCCGAGCCGAAGTCTTCGATTGGGGACGCGACGGCATCATTTTGGCTTGTGGCACGCTGTTGCCTAATTGCTTAAAAGCTGCCGCGAAATTACGAGAAGTTGGCTTGGATATCGGCGTAGTGAATGCTCGATTTATTAAGCCACTCGATACCGATGTGATTTTGAAAGCCATCGAAACAAGCCCCTTCGTACTGACTGTAGAAGAAGGTGCTTTGATGACTGGCTTTGGTAGCGCGGTGTTAGAAGCAGCGAACGATGCCGGCTTGAACGCTTCAAACGTCACCCGCCTTGGAATTCCTGACCGTTTTATCGAACACGGCGAACGTAGCGAACTGCTGGCGGATTTAGGTCTCGATGCCGCCGGTATCGCGAGGAAATGCCGCGAGCTTGCCGAAAAAACCGGCATCTGTACTGAAACCATGGAGCGACGGGTAAGCTAAAGAACCAGTGGCGAGCTATGATTGGAGTAGTTCGTCGCTCTCATCCATCGAGTGCTTCAAAGGCAACCAGTGTCTTCCCGCCCCCGTGTTATCGTGCTTGCTTATGCCCAGCAGCCGCAAATTGCAGCTGAGTCAGCACGACTACGGCCACATATTGAAAAGGCGGCAGACATTGCATTGTTTGACCAGACATTTACGGCCGACCTGAGTCAAATCGAGGCCGATTTTGTCATTGTGATGGGAGGCGATGGCTCAATTCTTCGGGCCGCTCACTTGATGGCAGACCGGCAGCTTCCGGTACTAGGCGTCAACTTAGGGAAACTAGGATTTCTGGCTGACCTTACGCCCGATGAATTGCTGCAAGTGTTGCCGCAGGTTGCTAGCAAAGAATACAAGGTGGTCGAACATTTGATGTTCGATTTTACCCTGCTTCGCGCCAGTAAAACGGTCCATCGACTATTGGGCCTCAATGAAGTCTGCATTCAAACCGGCTCGCCATTCTCGCTCCTAGAAATCCAACTTTACGTTGACGCAGAATTGGTCACGACTTATAGTTGCGACGGTTTGATTGTCAGCACGCCAGTTGGTTCAACGGCCCATAATTTGTCGGCCGGTGGCCCGATTTTGCGGAAGGACTTGGAAGCCTTCGTCGTCTCGCCAATTAGCCCACACACGCTTACAAATCGCCCTGTCGTCGATTCGGCAAACCGTGTGTATGAAATGGTTGTTGCTAAACCGCATGAGGGTACATCGGTAGTGGTAGATGGCCGTCTGGTGGATCGGTTAGAACCGAACGATCGAATTCGCATTCAGCGAGCCGAACCGAAGTTCAAGCTGATCGAAGTCACGGGTCATAACTATTACCGAACCTTGCGAGAAAAGCTCGGTTGGGGTGGCCGGCTGCGATATGGCGAACCCCGGTAACTTCATCATTTAAGTATCTGCAGTCTCGAAAGGAGTCGAGTCTGATGACCACATTTCGTGCGTTTTCTCGCTCATCAACGTTAACATTGGTCGCAATCGCAGTGCTGTGGACCGGTGCCACGGCAACCGCCGAAGAATCTTCGGCGCCCCAAGTGCCCGAAGGCCCTAAGCACAAGCTGCAATATAAATTCAAACCCGGCGAGACAGTTCGCACTAAAGTGCTGCAACAAGTGCGGCTCGACACCACCATTGAAGGCAGTAATCAGGTGGCCGAAACCACCAGTGGCTCGATTAAAGTTTGGAAGATTCTCAACGTCGATAGTAGCGGACAAACTACGCTAGTACATTCTGTCGAAAGCGTTGACATGCGGCAGAAAGTCACCGGCCGCGAGGAAGTGGTTTACAACAGCCAGACCGACCAAAAACCCCCGTCAGGATTCGAGCAAGTTGCCAAATCGATCGGCGTGCCTTTGGCGGAAGTTACAGTCGATCAAGCTGGTAAAATCACCAAACGCGTTGAGAAACGTCCTGGCGCTCCCAGCGATGGACATAACAGTCAAATGCTCGTGCCACTGCCTGCCGAGCCTGTCGCAGTGGGTGAAAGTTGGAATGTGCCTGTCGATGTCACGGTTTCGCTGGAAGGTGGCGAAACAAAACTCATTAAAACACGGCAGTTCTATACGCTCGAAAAAATTGCCACGGGCGTTGCCACGATTTCGGTGGCCACACAAGTGCTGACACCAGTCAACAATCCAAAAATTCAATCACAGCTTGTTCAACGGCTGACCAAAGGCACGATCAAGTTTGACATCGAAGGCGGTCGGGTGTCGTCGCAGCAGATCGATCTCGACGAGCGCGTGCTCGGCTTCAACGGCAACAACAGCAGCTTACATTACCTCGGCCGGTTTACCGAAGAATATCAGCCAGCAGAAACGAAGACGGCTACTAAGCCGAAAAAAACCGCAGCGCAACCTACAAAGCCCGCAGCACAAACGGCGACCACCGCCAAGTCTGCGCTGAAGCGATAACAGATTCCTATTGCTCGCGCCATGCATCCTGGCGCAACAACCGGAGTGCGTTGCACTGGTTATTGGTCGATGTTTTTCTATTTCGATTGATTCACCACAATCGCCGGAAGCCAACCTGATTCAGCATTTAGCGGTCAATTTACCGATGGCTGAATAGCGCGAGCGGAAAGCCTTGGCTCTTGTAATCACGTTACGCACGCTTTGGCCGAGAATCCTGGCATTAAGATTCTGCTTGGCAAGGTAATCGTCGGCGCCAACAGAGATCAATTCGGCGGCGATTTCGTCGGTGGCCACCCCTGAAACAGCAATGACAGGCACGATCGGGTCAATCTGTCGAATTCGGCGTAAACATTCGACGCCGTTTCCTTCGCTGAGGTGATAATCGAGAATGATTAAATCGAAATTATTTTCGGCAAACTTCAGTAAAGCTTGGTCTTCAGAAATAGCAACCGTGGTTTCAAATTGATATTCCTGCAAGCTTACCAACTGGCGTGCGATAATGGCATGCTGAAGACGATCGTCTTCGATGTGTAATAAACGAAGGGTATATTGACTCATCGGTCGGTCCTTTATGAAAGCGATAATGCGCGGCTTAAGCGGTTGAACAGTGACTTAGGTTCTTTATTCCCTGACGCCGGATCAACCGTCAGTTTTTGCACGAGTGATTCGATATCGTTGAGTACCTGACTACGACGGGTATAAACTCGCAATGGCTTACCGTGATCCATCGATTCAACCACAGCCTGATCACGTCCAACCGTGACAATTTCACAATTAGGCAAGAAGCGTTGAATTTTGTCCGTCGACAGACCATCGGTTTTCGAGTTGTATCGATTGATAACAACCAACGGACGTCGGTGCTCCAAAGCCTCACAGATCATCTGTGCTCCACGAAGTCCAGCAACGGTCTGGTCGGTAACGAGCACAATCTGATCCGCCAGCGCAAGACTGCTGAAAAATAAATCGTCGTAAGTGCTAGGCACATCAAGAACTAACCATGAGGCTAAATGACGTGCCAAATGGACAAGCCGTTCTGTCGCTTCAAGACTGGGATTTTCGGCTTGAATCGATTGGTAAGGCCCCACCAAAGCAAATAGGCCTTCCGTTACCTCGGTGAGTGCGCCTTGAAGAATCAAGCTATCGACGCGCTGAATGTCTAACACCAAATCCGTAGCCGTGTAGCGAGGTGAAATATCCAAATTATTGGCAAGCGAACCTTTGCGCAAGGCCAGTTCCAACAAAATGCAACGTTCTTTCGTTTGGCGAACTAATTCGTGGGCCAAGTTAATCGCCACCGCCGTTCCACCACAACCGCCTACCGAGCCGGTAACGGTGATCACCTTGGCAATAGTCGACAGTCCTTCGAACTTAGTCGCGATGCAATCGAGCGCCTCTTGCAAATCGTCGGGATCAATCGGAGGGTGAATGACTTGCAGCGCACCAGCCCGCATGCTCTTCACGACCAAAGACGGATCATTCGTCGCATCAACAATCGCCAGAATGGGATATCTTGGAAAGGTATTATTAAGAAGTTTTAATTCAGCAACGTCATCGGCAGATTCTACGTACATTAAAAACAGCCGCATTTCGCTTTCTGAATCCAACAAGGTTTTCTGAACAATAGCAACATTAGCAAAGCTGCTATCGATCGTCGCCCACCGTTGTAAAATGTCGCGCGCAGCCTGTGGCACTGAGCGCTCATCGCAACCGATGAAATTGACTTTTAAGCTGTACATGATAAATCTCCACGATTATCAGAACGATCTTTGTGCTCACCAGGGTGAGAGTGAATGAACTGATCTAACTCCTCTCACAAGTGCCCGACTTCTGCTTCCAAACGGGTGCATTCGTCGCAGGCCATTGATAGCTGCTGAGTATGTCCCATTGTTTCCAGCGATTGAGCGGATTGAATTGCAGAGGAAGCCACAAACGGAGTTAACGAGCCCTTGAGCCGATGCGCAGCACGCTCAAGAGCAAGTGCGTCTTGGCCGTCGATCGCTTCACGAATTTTCGCGAGCAACTGAGGAGTGTCCTCAGCCAGCATGCCGACCAATCCACTGAGAAATTCTATGTCATTGTTGACACGTTGCAGTGCTTCCGAAGCATCAAAAACTGGAGATGCAGCTTGTGAGGGCTGTAACTTATTTAACTCTCCTAGCAATTCATCACTGCGAAGTGGCTTGGATAAATAACTATCCATACCTGCCGCTAAACAGCGTTCGCGATCCCCTTTGAGTGCATGGGCGGTCATGGCAATGATCGGCGTACGACGTCCCGATTCTTGTTCTGATTGCCGAATGGCGGCGGTGGTTTCGAAACCATCCATTTCGGGCATTTGCACATCCATGAGGATGCCATCGAATGCACGTTGGCTCAGAATTTCCAGAGCACGCTTTCCATTTTCTGTGATGGTCACTTGATGGCCCGCTAACGTCAACATTCGCTGAGCAACGCGCTGGTTAATTGGATTATCCTCAACCAGCAGCAGACTTAACTTCACAGCGGGATTGGCTGTGATTGGCGTATAGGCGCGATTGCGATTGGATGGAATTTCTGCTGAATTCTCTCGTGGATCACCAGGTTCACTCGACAACGCTTGCAGAAGTGTTGCTTGCAGCGATTCTTGGCTGATGGGCTTGCGTAGGTAACCGACAATGCTCAATTGCTTGCAGCGTTCGCTGTGTCCAACATCGGTCGATGATGTCAACATAATGACAGGCACTTGAGCGTAGGCCGCTTCAGAGCGCAACTGCTCGACCAATGAAAAGCCATCCATTTCAGGCATCCGGTAATCCGTCAAAATCAAAGAAAACGGGGCTTTACGAACGGCCGCCGCTTTGGCAATCGTAAGCGCTTCTAATCCGCTCGATGCGAGACAAGGATTCATTTTCCAAGTAGCCAACAAGTCGTGAAGTACAAGTCGATTGGTAGTGTTATCATCAACCACCAATACGTCGAGACTTTCTAACGTGGCAAGTTGTAATTGATTGCAACAATCTTCGGGTTGATCGGCGATGCCAAAACTCGCTGTGAAATGAAAAGTGCTGCCACTTCCTACTTCGCTCTCAACCCAGATTTGCCCTCCCATCAAATTCACAAGCCGGGAAGAAATCGTAAGTCCCAGTCCAGTGCCTCCGAAACGCCGCGTGGTAGAACCGTCGGCTTGCGTAAAGGCATCGAAAATAGCTCGCTGCTTTTCTGGCGGAATGCCAATTCCCGTATCGGAGAGAGAAAAGTGCAAGACACAGTTTTTCTCGTCCTGGGAAATGGCTTTTTCCAATCGAACTCGCAAACTAATTTCGCCATGCTCCGTGAATTTGATTGCATTGCCAACTAAGTTAACAATAATCTGCCGCAATCGATCGGCGTCGCCCGTAATCCAATGCGGAACATCTGGCTCCACCTGATAAATCAGTTCAATACCTTTTTGGTGGGCGCGCACCGCAAGTGCCTGCATGACGGCGTCCAACTTGCCATTCAGGTCGAAATCGATTTCGTCCAAGCGAAGCATGCCTGCTTCCACTTTAGAAAAGTCGAGAACATCGTTGACGACAACGAGTAATGCATCGGCCGACTCTCGAATGATGCCGAGATATTCTTTCTGGTCTGCATTGAGCGGTGTATTGAAAGCCAATTCGGTCATGCCGATGATGCCGTTCATCGGTGTGCGGATTTCATGGCTCATGTTGGCCAAAAATTCGCTCTTGGCTCGATTAGCAGTTTCCGCTGCTTGCTTCGCTTGGCGTAGTTCTTGTTCCGAGCGCTTTTGATCGGTAATGTCGGTAAACATGC
>CAZIGP010000216.1:0-2278 GCA_964538425.1 uncultured Pirellulales bacterium
GATTCCTGTTGTTTATCTTACCGCTGTTCGTGATGCTTGGTTTGCGCCGCGCTGGGAGATTCGAGGCATAACACCAGACCTTTTGGCGCTTGTAGGATTGATTTGGTTAGTAGCGGTACGAAGCCGTTATGCATTTTGTATTGCGGGTGTCGTAGGACTTGTAAGTGATCTGAATTGCCCTGCACCTTTGGGCGTGGGCATGGCTGCATTCGGGCTTGCTGGTTATTTATTGACGTTTTTGCAACACAATTTGAAACTCGAGAGTTTCTATGCCCGGCTCATACTCGTTGGAATAGGAGCGACAACTATTTGTATGCTGCAATCGATTGCATTAAAGGTTGTCGGGAACATTACATTATCGTGGACGGTACTGATTGAACGAGCAACTTTGACGGGGTTTTATACGGGGTGTCTAGCGATTCCTTTATTTATGATTTCGCAATGGTTTTGGACCAGACGTCAACCACTGACCATTATTGATCCATCATTCCTCGGATAATGCGTTCTGTTTTACCTCTTTCGCGATCTGCTTTTGCCGCCCGCTTGCGGCTGTTGCTAATTACTTTCGCGGCGCTTTCGTTAACTATCTTAGGCCGTTTACTAACAATAGAAGTACGCGATGGTACGGAATACCGTGCAGTAGGAACCGAGCCCATCACTCGCATACAAAAGATTCCAGCATTACGAGGGCGAATTTTAGCTCGGGATGGTACCGTATTAGCGACTGACGAATCCGTCGTCGCATTGGCAGTACATTTTCGATGGTTGGAAGAACCAGCGAATGCACGTTGGTTACGACAAACTGCTCGCTCCCGCTTAACAGCAAGGGAACGTCGTAATCCCCGGCGAGTCATTTTAGAGCAGGAGACTATTTTAGAAGAACGTCGTCAATTGGGGGAGCGACTGCAAATTTTGTGTGGAATAGACAGAGATGAATGGCACCGCCGCACGATGCAGATTCAGCAGCGTGTTGAATCGATCGCGACCCAAGTCAATGCAAAGCACGGAATTTTGCTGAATGGAAAGAGTGTGTTTGAATCTGGCTTACATAATAAGTCCTTGCTGGAATCCATTGGTCAGCATTTCGTAGATGCATTATTTGCCTTTGATGAATTACCTCCAGTTGTTCCGATCACAGTGGTAGAGCAAATCTCAGAACACATCGTGTTTGAAGGTTTGCCATTAAATGCTGTTGCAGAAATTGAATCACAGCCAGAACAGTTTTCCGGCGTCAAGCTGGTTCATACTTATCGACGAGTTTATCCTCGCGGCGCTTTGGCATCTCAAGCACTCGGGTATCTAGGGAAAGGTGATGAAAAAATCGAAAGCTCATACGATCGCCTAGCCGTTCAGGAGGTCGGCAAATCAGGGTTAGAGCGGCAGTACGAAGCATCACTCCGGGCGTCGCCAGGCTTGATTATGGAGCATTTAGATGTCCGTGGTCGCATTAAAGCGTCTCTTGAGCAAAAAAGAGCCGCTGCAGGACAAGATATCACGTTGACCATCGATCCAGATTTGCAACAAACCATCGAAATGTTGTTGGACGAAGCGTTGCACAGGAAGTTGCCAGCTAAAAACGAGCAGATTGATCGGAAAGCGGGTGGAGCGGTTGTCGTGTTGGATGTGAACAATGGCAACATCTTGGCTGCTGCGACGGCACCACGATTTAATCCGAATGCGTTTGTTCGCGGTGATTCTACAACGATTGAAGGTTGGTTGAATAACTCTGCTGCACCCTTGCTGGATCGCACAATTCAAATGGCGTTACCGCCGGGTTCCGTATTCAAGATCGTCTCAGCCGCAGCTATTCTCGACGCTGGGATCAACCCTGGGGCACCTGTGGATTGTCTTGGTTATTTGCATCAACCGGATTCACTGCGTTGTGCCATTTTTCGCCGGCTAGGAATTGGACATGGAGCGGTCACACTGGCAGACGCACTGGCCCGAAGTTGCAATGTGTATTTTTTCCATTATGCCGAGCAACTTGGTCCGGTAACTTTGATCAATTGGGCTCAGAGATTTGGATTGGGATGCCTGTGTGGGGTTGATTTAACAGGTGAAGTTGCTGGTTCTTTACCAACCATACCTACAAACAAGATGGTAGCGGATCGAGATCCGCAATCGAATCAGATTGATGCACGACCAATTTCAATTGGCCAAAGCACAATAACGGCGACTCCTCTACAGATGGCGCGCGTAGCAGCCGCTATTGCTAATGGGGGACGGCTGGTTACACCTCATTTCATCGAAAAAATTGGAAATAGTCTGGATGGCTTGC
>CAZIGP010000216.1:2288-7053 GCA_964538425.1 uncultured Pirellulales bacterium
AAAATACCAATTACTGGCTTGAACCAGAACATGCTGGCGGTGATTGATAAAGGTCTTCAGCAAGCAGTTGCTGACGAACAGGGTACTGCTCACGCGACCGTAGATTTGGCAGGAGTGACTATTGCAGGCAAAACGGGTACTGCGCAAATAGGTAGAGATAGGCCAGATCATGCTTGGTTTGTTGGTTATGCTCCAGCAGAAAATCCACAAATTGCATTTGCTATTGCCCTTGAATATTCTGGAGACGGAGCAATGGCTGCGGGGCCAGTCGCCAAACATATGGTTGCACGAATGGTTGATTTGGGCTTTTTTAAGCCGTCGTCACGATCATCGAGTCATTATTATTCAATGCAAAAAAGATAATTTGCAGCTTGATTGGTCGTCATTAGTTGAATTCAGTCAGCCATTCCTCTGAACAGATATTGATTTGATTGATTCATTCATCAATTCAATCTATTCTAACTCTTTAAGCAACGACATTTTTTGGGACCAAGCTTAGCACCTGGATGACATGCAGACATGGTAATCCGATTTGTAATTAATCTGCTTGCTCTTTTGCTAACAACGGTAAATGTTTTTGCCGCTGATGAACCAAAAGCAAAGCCTGTGACCAGTTCTGCTGAAGAAGCGGATGGTGAAAAGACTGCGCTCAGCGAAGAAATTATAGAAATAAGCAAAGAGTATGCCGAGAAAATTGGCAAACATCAGCAAGCCATCCATCGATTCAATAATTATCAAACTGAAATTAAAAAGAAACTTCTGGAGTTAGCTAAAGATAATCCGAAGGATCCCGGAGCCTTAGACGCTGTACTGTTGCTTGTTGAAAAAATACGGGCGCCGCTAAGCGATGAGATGCTCGAATTGGTGCAGATGAATCAATTGCAAAATCCAAAAGTTGGCAAGCTTTGTCTGCAATTGAGTTATCCTAA
This sequence comes from uncultured Pirellulales bacterium, assembly GCA_964538425.1. GTDB lineage: Bacteria > Planctomycetota > Planctomycetia > Pirellulales > JADZDJ01 > JADZDJ01. Next base: position 3,218 of record CAZIGP010000216.1, read on the forward strand.
ATCACAAATGAAAGGCCAGGAGGATTTCTTAAAGCATGTTTCAGAAAAACATGCTGAAGAAAAAGTGCGCGGTTTAGCAACGTGTGCTTTGGCGGAATACTATCGCCGAATGGCTCAAGCCATGGATAAGAAAGCTGATGAGACTGAGCAAGCACAATACCTGGGAAATGCTGAACGATGCTTGATGAAAATCAAAAATGCAACGGATATTTTCTCAGAGGCATATAACAAAACCACAATTGGCGAAAAGATCGAAAATGAACTCGCGCGCATTCATAATATGCCGAATTTGAAAATCGGAAAGATAGCGCCAGAAATTAATAGTACGGATATCGACGGACAGCCTTTAAAGCTAAGTGACAGTCACGGCAAAGTCACGGTGTTAGTTTTTTGGGGGTCGTGGTGTGGACCATACATGGGACTTGTACCTCACGAAAAAGAATTGGTTGAGCGTATGAGGGGAAAGCCTTTTGCTATGGTTAGTGTTAATTGCGGAGATTCTCGTGACAGAGCCCAAGACACACGTAAGGTTAAGGAGATGACTTGGCCTTGTTGGTGGGATGGTGGTACGACAGATGGTTTAATTCAGGCAACTTACAATGTGCCTCATTATCCTCGAATTTTTGTGATCGATGCCAAAGGTGTAATTCGTAACATTGACGTTCGGCACAAGGAGCTCGACAAGGCCATTGATAAGCTGCTTGAAGAGATCGAGTTGAACAAAATGGCTCGTCGATAGCACCTCGCTGATATTCAACCAAATTTAACAAGCGGTTCGGCGGAAATGTCGGGCCGCTTTTTGTTTTGTGAAGGTGTTATAACTCGTTATTAATATTGCATTTACAGAGTTCGAAACTTGCTGTTCCATGGGACTTCAAATTTATTTCTCCAGGGGCTTGTCTTAAGGTCAAAGTTGTGGTCTAAGAGGTGCTCAGTTGACCGTTAAATCTTGCCTATTTTTGCGAGATTTACATTGTTTGTGCAATGCAAGCATTTACTTGCTTGTGTTGTTTTACTCTCCGGCCCTTTTGATGTCAGAGGAGGATTTGCAATGAAGTTTGTGAAGATTGCCATCGTGGCGTTGACTTTGGTTGCCGCTACCTTGCCAGAACTTTCGGAAGCTGGCTGCCGTCGTCGTCGTTGCCGCCGCTGCTGCGAGCCATGCTGTGCACCTGCTTGCACTGCCCCTGCTTGCCCAGCTCCGGCTTGTGCTGGCTGCCCTAGCTAATGTCGGCCAAAGATGCATCCACCACCCGTGCAAGCATCTTTAGTTTATCAAGCTTAACCCCGCTCTTCTGTAGGATTTGCCTCGTGAGCGGGGTTTTTTATGCGCGCTGGGTACGGTTAGCCTATTTAGGCCCGTGCCGCGTAAAGCTCGGCATATTCCAGCACCCAGTGGTCAACGAGTTCTATAAATCGCTCTAGATCTATTTCGACGAGCATTTGAAAATGAGTTCGGTTATAGACCTCTTTGTTACGCACCGTGCCTCGTGCAGCCAGTTCTAAGACATGAGCATTACTGTATGGCCGAACCAGCATTTCTAATCGGCTAAAGACATTCGACCGCGAACGACCTAAACCAAAGTCTGCATCATCTCGGCTAACCGCTGCGCCCCATCCGCGATCACTTATGACAGGTTCAAATTGGAATCCAGGAAAATGCGAGGGTAAGGTACGAAGACATTTTTCGATATGGTCAGATAGCGTTAAGCGGTACTGAGAATGCAGTCGCTTAAATTGTTCTTCGGTCAGTTCCTTCGCAGCTGATTCGCTTCGCCGCTGTTCAGCGAGATGTTGACCACGTTGAATGGCACGTTGTAATCGTTCGTCAAAGTTCACAAATATGTCCAAAGATCAAAGACACGAGGACTGATTAGGCATAAGTAGGCTTGATATATTTTTGTGACTAATCAAGTGTTTTACTTGATTCGAGTTCTTCCAAAGTCGCTGTCTGTTCTTGGGAGCAATCTAAAGTAGATATTTCGGATATATCGGAAGCCGATGTTGATTCTTCAGGTGGTGTATTCGTCTCTGTTACGTTGTAATTTTCCAGTGGTAATTGTTTATTTTCGTCGGCTACTAACAGATTCGTTTCTGATTGTGGTGGTTGAGGGTTTTTTTGTGAAGCCTGTGAAGCAGGTCGAGGTTTCTTGTCTTGATTACCGGTTCCTAAGGCAGCTAATGCTTCCTCGCCACCTTCTTGATATCGACTAAATTGCAACAAATCACCAAAAGTACGTAGAGGCTCTTTGCCTTTCTTCATTTTGTCGGTAATCGGTACCAGCGGTTTTGGTTTAGGCTTTGGTTGAAATTGCCCTTTTTTATGTTGCGGTTTGCCATGTGGGCGAGCTGAATGGCGTTGATTGAAATGAGGTGGACGGTTATCTCGTCGTACAGAACGATTCGGTGTTGCAGAAGCAGCAGTTCCTTCTGATTGAATCGATTGCGGGGTGTCGGCGGCTTGTATCTCTTTACTAACTGCGGTGGATGTAGAAGGGGCTTGCTCACGTTGTGGACGAAACGGCCGACTGCGCCGCGGGGGGCGGTCTTGCTGTTGATTTTCGCCTTGCTGAGCAGTTTCTTTGCGAGGTAGTTTAGGCCGTGGTTCGTGCTTTGGCGTACCAGGGGCAATCATCGTAAGGGACACACGTCGACGAGTTTTGTCGATTTCCATGACCCAAACTTTTACAATGTCACCTACGGAGACTACATCATGTGGGTCACGCACAAAGCGATTTGCTAATTGACTGACATGAACTAAACCGCTGTCGTGTAGGCCGATATCGACGAAGGCCCCAAAATCAACGACATTTAGGACACTGCCCATTAGCTCCATGCCAGGTTGTAAGTCGTCGAGTTTCAAGATGCCGCGCTTGAATATTGGTGGTGGCAAATCCTCTCGTGGATCTCGACCAGGACGCGTAAGCTGCGACAAGATATCACGTAAAGTCATCTGCCCCGCATGTAGATCCGCAGCCAGTTGTTCGGCATTAAGTTCAGCGACTCGTTGTTCGAGAATCGCTGTCGTTTCTTTCTGCTGCATGTCATCGAGCGAGAATCCCTGCTTTTCCACTACTTGTTTGGCAACATCGTAGCTTTCGGGATGAATCCAGGTGGCATCAAGTGGATTATCACCATCGACAATTTTCAAAAATCCGGCTGCCTGAACAAATGCCGCTTCGCCAAATCCAGGAACTTCTTTAAGCTGCTCACGATTGCGGAACGGACCATTTGCGATGCGATGATCATAAAGCCTGCGAGCAGTAAGCTGATTCAAGCCACTAACATAACGCAACAAAGCAGGGCTGGCGGTGTTGAGGTCGACGCCAACATAATTCACGCACGATTCTACAACCGCATCCAGAGAAACTCGCAAGTGCTTAGCTTTGACATCATGTTGATATAAACCCACTCCTAGGCTGCCGGGATCGATCTTCACTAACTCACTTAACGGATCGAGTAGCCGTCGGCCAATACTGATTGAGCTTCGGAGCATCGCATCGTATTGAGGTAATTCCTCACGACCGATGGGGCTGGTTGAATAAACACTTGCACCTGCTTCATTAACGATAACGTATGTCACTCCGTCATCTTTTAGTTCACCTGCTAATAACTCGCTAAGGATTTCTTCGGTTTCGCGGCAAGCAGTTCCATTGCCCAGAGCAATTACTTGCACGTTATGTTGCTTAATAAGTTCAATAAGTTTTGCCCGGCCTTCGGCTTTCCGTTCCTCTTTGCCAATAAGATGAATAATCGTGTGATCAATTAAATTGCCGAACTCATCTTGTGCAGCAAGTTTACAGCCACTCTTGAAACCCGGATCGATCGCCAGCACA
>CAZIGP010000217.1:0-7048 GCA_964538425.1 uncultured Pirellulales bacterium
GATTATTTTGGTTGTGACAAATCGAGCGGACGATACAAAGTTTGTCGCTAATGCCTGCTAACTTGGGCAGATGTTCTGAGAATTGCAAACCAGGAGTTTTCGTCGAAATTGCAGAAAATTCTCCTCGGATTTCAGCGGCTGCCTCTGGCTTAGGATCGAAGGTTTCAAAGTGCGAAGGACCACCGTCCATCCAAATCATTATGCAACGCGTCTTCTTAGGAACCACAGCGCCACTTTCCGAGGCCTGAGTTCGCAGTTGTAATAAGTTTGCCAGTGTGCCACTTGCTAAAGCACTAATTCCCAGCCGCAAATAATCGCGTCGATGAAGCGAGGGCAATAAAGCGGAAGGCATCATCTTCATCTCCAAAGTCAATGACCTGTTAATTTTTGAACATGAATTCTGGCGTATTGAGCAGTGCCCAAAGCAAATCTTCAATGGTTTGCCGACGCGCCGCTTGATCCTGGTTGAATAGCGCAATTGCTGCAGCAAGCTCTTCTTCGGTGGGCTTGCGAGCATAGGCTGTTAAATATAATTGCGTGATGATTGCCGACGGAGAATCAGAACTCGCCGCCAGTCTCGCCACCAAACCTTCATCGGCATGAAGTTTCCGTTGAATGCCATAGGCATTCAACATGTGCAGGGTTTGTACCATGGTTGAATCAGGCGATCGTTCACAAGGTGGATCTAGATTGGCATCTGGGCGGCCAAATGTATCCAAAAACATCGACGACACACGGTTCGTCCAGAGTTCTACAGCGCGCGAACCGCGGGGCATGGCAGTAAACTCGTCAGGCACTCCTGTCACATCGCTGATCGCATCAAGCAGCACTTCTGCACGTGGTCGTGTACGATAATGGCGGGAATAATTGCGTGTGTCACTAATGTTTGTCTCATTTGGCAAACTCGAGAGACCATAAGCGTAAGAGGTCATAATCGTACGCAGCATCGCTTTTGAATCAAAACCGAGCCGACGAAATTCTGCAGCCAATGCGTCCAACAACGGTGCATTGGTGGCCGGATTTGTGGCGCGCAAATCGTCAACGGGCTCGACCAAACCGCGTCCCATCAACTCAGCCCACAGGCGATTAACTGCGACTTTGGCAAAAAAAGGATTATCATCTGCCGTCATCCAGCGAGCTAGAACTTGTCGTGGATCGTCATCCTCTTTCATTTCAGCCATGCCACTTAGAGGTTTAGGTGGCACAACTTTTTTTGTGAGAGGATGCTTTACTTCACCGTCGTCCTTCAAATAAACGATTTCCTCTCCGCCAGAAATTGGAGGCGATAATCCAGTACCCTCATATCCCACTCGAGCAAAGTAAGCCGATAATCCATAAAAATCTTCCTGCGACCATTTTTCAAACGGATGATGATGGCATTTGGCACAATCCAGACGCACCCCTAAAAACAACTGGCTAATCATGCTTGCTACTTCATCGGGTGTGCGGCGATCCCGAAAAAGCACCGCAGGACCATCATGCCATGTGCTGCCTTCGGCCGAAACAATTTCACGCACAAATTGATCGTAAGGTTTATTTTTTCGGAATGCTTCGCGTATCCACGAATCAAAATTTAATGTGGCCTTAATACCGACACGGTACGGGTTAGGGCGAAGTAGATCGGTCCATTTATTGGCCCAATAATCGCCGTATTCAGGACGGCTTAATAAGTTGTCGACCAATTGAACCCGCTTATCGGAATTTGAATCATCCAAAAAAGCACGTGCCTCATCTGCACTCGGCAATCTGCCAATGACATCCAAATAAGCACGTCTTAAAAACGTGGCATCATCTGCAGATTTTGAAGGAAGAACTCCTGCTTGTTCCAGTTTTTGCCATACTAAATCATCGATAAAATTCCAGCGCGGCAGTTCTGCATATTGTTCGGGAGGGAATTTTTGCGATTGAGGAATGAGTGCGTTCCAGGTTTTAATTTTTCCCATGTAACGAATCATGATACTCGCCTCACCAGGCAATTTACCTGGTGTGACAAGACCGAGCGAAGAAACAGTTGCTACCCCAGGTTCGCTCGATTGAAAATCACACATATCCGTGACGTCACGCGTCGAGTCATCGGAATACTTTGCCGTGACCGATAATTGCAACGGTTCGGTCGATAGGGGAGATTCCGTGGGTGCAACATCAATGTCCAAAAGAGCTGGTTCATTAAGCAATCGCCGGGTCGCACCTTGAGCGATCCAAGCAGCAAGAATTTGATATGTTTTGCTGTCGGGCGAAAGTCTTCGTCCGCCTCCATGAGGAATTTGAGCGGAACCCTTTTGTAAAATCAAACTGTTTTGAACCGCAGACGGGTTAACTCTGCGGCCGCGCAGGTCGAGCACCAAGGAGGCGTAATCAAACTCCGGATCAAATCCGAGCAATGACAGTTGAAAACCATTTTGTCCACGGCTCTTACCGTGACAAGCGCCTTGATTACAGCCCGCAACGGTAAGTACTGGCATCACATCAAGTTCAAAACTAATGGCTTGGGCATTGTTACCTGAAGTAGCTCCGAGATTGTCGTCACCAAAAAGCGACGATGTCCGTGTCGCCTGCCCCAAGATAGTCGATACCCCAATGATTGGCACAGTAAAAACAAACAGTGCAACCTTGGAAATACAATTTTTCGACGTCATAGATCGAAAACACTAACCGAGGAAAAATGGTGAAGCGGCGTTAATTCCCGGATCGAACCTGAGCTCGGAAAGGCAGAGCGCAATCTACAGAATAAACCAAGACAAACTTTTAAAGCGTCTTCAATTTATTCAATCTCGCAGTATTTTAGGCGATGTCTTAAGGTGGGTTGCTGGCAGGACTATTATTCTAACACAAATTGCTAGTTTTAGGGAACTGCCCAATGGCCAGATCGATAAGAGCGAGATAATAATCGATGGGCTTCAGCATCCCCAATAATTGCCCCCTCCTGCCCATCAAACTGAATAACTCTCTGAACTCGTGCAGCGATGTTGCCTAAATGGCAAAGTGCCGCGGAACGAAAACCGACCTCAATTTCAGCATTGGGAGGGCGTTTGTGGATGATAGCATCTACAAAATCGGCCTGATGGTTGGATACAGGCAACAAAATCGGATCCCGCGGCTTGAGATTAGGCACTCGTTGATTGCGCTCATCGAAAACCTCCATCTTACCTCGCTTGCTTAAAAGCATTTTGCCTTTTGTGCCATAAAATTCGACACCGCTATCCGCATTGAAAGGATAGTTGGTCGACCAAAGACGCATTTCAAAAATTAACTGTTGCTTTTTATCTGCATTTTCACGATTTGCGAACTCGTAAATAGCGGTCAGCGTGTCAGGGAATTGCTGGTCGTCGTTAAAGTAATATTTACCGCCTAATGCAGAAATACGGATTGGATGAGTATCAACTCCTAAACCCCACGCAGCATAATCCAATTCGTGACAACCATCGTTTCCTAAGTCACCCGTGCCAAAATCATACCACCAGTGCCATGTGTAATGGCCGCAATTTGATCGGTAAGGAACCATTGGCGCTGGCCCCACCCACAAATCGTAATCGAGATCTTTGGGGGGATCGCTTGGTTGCTTGCGACCAATATCCTGGCGTCGTTGCACATTCCAAGCCTTTGCAACCAAAACATCTCCGATAATTCCCTCGCGTAATAGCTGGATTGCATCGGCAAAAAACTGACTGCTGCGTGATTGCGTACCATGCTGAACGACAAGACGACTACGATGAGCTGCGTCTACCAGCAATTGCCCTTCATGAAAGTTATGGGAACAGGGCTTTTCTACATAGACATGCTTGCCTGCCTGGCAAGCCAAAATTGCAGCGGGAGCGTGCCAGTGATCTGGGGTGGCGATGATCACTGCATCCACAGATTTATCGTCTAATATTCGACGCAGATCATTGACGGCTTGATCTTGCTCAAGTTTAAATCGGCTCGCTGCTGCACTTCGCCGTGACGCGTCTACATCGCATACATAACCAATATGTACATTGTTTATTTTTGCAAACTCATCGGTAACAACTTGCCCGCGACCTCCGCACCCAATTAGCGCCACAACTAAATCATTGCTGGCTTCTGCCATAGACGCTTCTGTTCGACTGTAGGCATAAATACCTGCTGTTGCTGCGGCAGCTTGCTTCAAAAACTCACGGCGTGTACGAGGACCAGGCCCTTCAAATTGAGGCTTAACGTGCTGCGATTGGGAGCTTTTTCGTTTACGGGTGGACATACGACACTTTCACTAGGGTGCGAGTTGGACAGAGCTAACGATCATTGGAACACCCAAAATGGAACATGTCAATGGAAATAAAATGAAACTAAATGAAAATATTTTCAACTAATTTTGAAACTATGTTGACTACGTTGTATTTTGAGCTATATTCAACACTGTCCTGAGGGCATCCGAACTCAGAGAAGAATGTTATTAAGGATTCCAGATCTCGACTTCTTGTGAATCTAATTGGAAATAAAATTGGATATGAGCGCAACACAAATAACGGTTCGCGAAGTTGCCAAAGCTGCGAATGTTTCTGTCGGCACTGTCAGCCGCGTTTTGAATGGAAGCCCTTTAGTTAGCCGCGAAAGCGCCGATCGTGTTCAAAAAGCGATGCGCTCGATTAACTATCAGAGATTACGAAAACGCCATCGAGCGACATCCGAAGAGCTACAGCCTCTTGCTGGCAAAAGAATTGCGCTAGTGCTGCTTGGCATGGACCGTTCACTGGAAGCTTTGCCTGTCGTGGCATCCGCGATTCAAGGAGTGGAAGCGGCCGCGGCTCAGTCTGGCGCAAGCTTATTATTGGCCGATGCTCCTAAATTAAACGAGTTACCAGCGATCCTCCGGCAAGAAAAGTTAGACGGTCTTCTGTTGAAGGGTGCCAACCAAGGAGATTTGATAGGATCAGCCTCTCCGGAGTTGAAAGCACGACTGGAGGAACTGCCGAGCGTCTGGTTCATGGGCCGTCCCGAAAAAGCGGCAGGCGATGTCATCAACGTTGACGAAGTTCAAATCGGCAAAATCGCGGCAGAATACTTGGTCAGTCGGGGCCATCGACGTTTGGCATTTCTTAATGCGAAGCCAGATCATCGTCAATTCCGCATTCGAGAGATGAGTTTTACATGGCATGCGCAGCTTTTGGGCGCCAAAGTGCAAACATTTGCTACGCCGATCGTGAAAGAAATTGGTTACCCTTTATTACCTGTTCAGGGAACAGAAAGCGTCCAGGGGTTAGTCGATGCCATGCTTGCTCTGCATGATCGGCCAACCGCTGTCTTTACGCCGGCCGATAGCATGGCTGCGCTAGTTTATCGAGCGCTTGCCGTTCGTGGTTTAACCGTCGGTCGAGATTTGAGTTTGATTTCCACCAACGGTGAAAAATCGCTATTTGCTGGTTTGTACCCCACTCTAACAACCATCAATATTCATGCCGATGTGATTGGACGCACAGCAGTCAAACAGTTAGGAGAGAGACTGCAAAGTCGAGGCAATCAAACCCGTCTGGCAATGGAAATTAATATTAAGCCAACATTGAGTGAAGGCGAATCAGTCATTGAAGCATCTTGATTAGCAAGTAGTTGATTCGACGAAAGGAGGTTTCGTAATTTTTAGCCCGTCAGTTCAATTCAATAAAAACGGATAGCAACAGGGGAGTGTTAGCATCCGGCCTAATGGCCCAAAGTATTCTTTGATTTCTTTTCTAAGTGGAGGTACTAATGAAGATCGTATTTGGATTTTTGTCCGCATGTTTCGTTAGTGGTGTTGCTGGATTTGCAAATGCAGCAACCGTTACTGAAACATTCGACACGGCAGCATCCGCGGCAGCAAATGGGTGGGTAGTAGTAGGCAGCGGCGTAGACAATAACGTCGCCGGTTGGATTAATACGAACGATGCCGGCGGAGTGGCAGGTGAAGCTCAGGCAGATTTTCGCCGATCAACAGGGGATGTGTATTATGCAGACACGAATCTGGGATTATCTGTGTCAGGTAATGCTGGATTTACATTCAGCGGCAAGATGGACATTTTAAGTATCATCGGCACTCCGGACTTCGGTAATCATGCCCGGATGACATACTTCAGTGCATCGGACTTAGGTGACCGTCTCGGTATTGTCTTTACAGACGATGGGTTTGGTGTTTTGCGATGGGGAATTGTGCTTGACGTAGACGGAAATTTTACCTGGGCCAGCGGCTTTGTGGGAACCACAATCAATAACGCAGGCACGAATGTAGATCGTACTTTTTCCTTTACTTACGATCCAACAATCGGTAATGGACAAATTACTGCTTCAGTAAGCGGTGCAGGAGGTCCAGTCATACGCAATCTCACCGCTGGTGAACGGACACAATTAAATGGTCTGTCGCTTGATGCGTTTGGATTTTTTAAGCCTACTGCTAGCGGCACACAGGACATTGGCGCAAACTTTCGTTTTGACGACGTTACTTACACTCATGTTGCAGTCCCAGAACCTTCGTCAATTGTAATGGCGTTTGCAGCTATCGGTAGTGTGATGTATTGCGCGATGCGCCGTAAGGTTTCCTGATAAAGCTTTTGACTTAGTGGTTGGCTGGTGGTTTTGTAACTAAAAGTCAAAAGGTGGGGAGATTCGTCTCTCTACAAAAAGCTTGTTAATTCAAGCAATGAATTGTCGTCCAGATCGATTCGTAGGGTCATTTTAGGCATCGCAAATGCAAACATATCGCGATATTGTGCTGACATCGAAAAACAACATGTTGAATTCTCTCTCCTCATCCGCATTGAGTCGTAGCGTGATAGGAACAGACAAGATAAGGTTGTTTTCGCAAGGCATGTTTTCCGTCCTGGGTGCTTGCATATGCAATGTATTGATAACAAACGCTGCTATTGCACAGCTTCCAACTAACAATGACCCTACGAATCAAATTCGTTTCAGCACACCAGCACAAGCTGATGCAAAGCGGCAGCAATTAACCAATTACATTTGGTCAAACGGACTGCCTACCTCGAGTTTGCCGGCCGTCACGAAAAATATCGCCTTTCCTGCGGCTGATTTTTCTTTTCCCAATGCCGCAACTACTTGCACAATC
>CAZIGP010000218.1:0-7033 GCA_964538425.1 uncultured Pirellulales bacterium
GCCGAGCTTGTTGTTCGTCCAGCCGTGATCGCCGAGCTGAAATCTGTTCGACGATCTGTTTGTGATCTTCTTTTGCCGCTTCTAATGCCAGTTGTTCAGTTTTAAGGGTTGCCGATAGTGATTCTAAATCACCAGAACGTTGGTCAATTTCCGCTCGTCGCTGCTGGCTTTGTTCCTTCAATTCGAGATGTTGGCGTTCTAGTTGCTCGCGTGCAAGCTGCAATTCGGCGTGCCGCGAAGCCATTTCTGCCCGATCGGCAGCGAGTTCTGCCTCACGAAGCGAGAGTTCCTCTTCCTTGTGTTGCAAGCCTGCTTCTTGATGGCGCAAAACTTCGCAGCGCTCGTCTAATTCCTGCAACCGTTTTTCGTCGTGCTCTGAATTGTTGGGGAGGTGGTCTTTCAGTTCCGCCAACGTGTTTTGAAACTGATCTACAATCTGGCCGGCTTGTTTTCGCTGTGCGACAAGTAGTTGTTGCGCTTGCTTGCGGCGCAAAGCGATCCGTTGGGCAAAGTCGCCTCCAAATGCCTCGTCGTGGGCAGTATCGGGATGCCGCTCGTCCATGGCTGAGGAACCAGATCAAAGGTGCGCATCGTGCGCGCACGGGCCAACAGGCCGCGATGCCGCGCCGGCAGACATCTCACCAACGCCACGCTGGGAAACAATCCGCCCAATTTTCCTATAGTCCTATACGCCGCAGACTTAGCGCGGTCAAAACAAGCATCAAGAAGTCGTCCGATTGTGCCGAATTTGACGCTTACAACCCAACCTTCTAACTATGGGAATTGCAGAGCGAAGGCGCGGAAGTCGTAAGCATCAAAAGATTATTCAAACCGCACATGATGCACCCACGCCGGCGGAAGATTGGGCCAAATCCAATCACGCTTGATTTCTCGACCATGGAGCGTGCGATGTAATGCCTGACCAATGCCACGCAGTCGTGCTCGACCTTGAGAGCTGGTGACGAACGACTTCACCTTGCGGATGGCAATGTATTCGAAGAAGGACAGCGTTCCTCCGGGCTTGAGCAGTCGCTGGAAAATGCCGAGAATTTGCTCGACTTCGGCCACGGCGAAATTATTCAGTGGCAAGCCTGAGATAATTACGTCGTAGGATCGCTCGCCGGGCAGATCTTCCAACCGACCATGCACGATATTCGAGCGTGCTGCCACGGCCTTAAAATGGCTATCCCCCGCAAATCGCTCATGGAGGTGTCGAACGAAATCGTCGTTCAACTCAACGAGTGTTAATCGATCTTCCGGCCGCAGCTTGCGAACCAATTGTGTTGTGACAGCGCCGGTGCCAGGGCCAACTTCTAAAATTTGCCTTGGTGAACCGTTTGACGGCACTCCCTTTTCGACATATCGGCACAATGCTTTCGCGAGCGATCGGCCGCTGGGAGTGATTGAGCCGGTCGTATGGTAACGCTGAAAGAATTGTCTTAGAAAGACGGAATAATCGCGAATTGCACCCATGATGTCGATTCTGCAAGACACAAGCCGGCAAAGACGAATATCATAATGCAAATTGGCTCAACTGTCGCCGGGTGGTTTGAATTAGGTGCAAGACATTTACCGGCAGCAAAAGCGAGAATCGCTTGCGATTTCTTCTCTGGCCTGTGCGCCTATTTAGGGATTTTTACGGCGCCAAACCTGCGTAGGGCCGCATCTGCCACACTAAGCTTGGAGTAAAGAAATAACTCTCCCAGCCATGCGACTTGCCGATCGTGCAACAAACATCGAGTTGTCGCAGCTTCGATCCGTTATCACCAAGAGGGCCATATGCACCGGTGTAACCCAACGCCTGAGTGCAGTTGATTTTTGGATAACGTTTTAGCGCCATGTCACAATGGTTATTAAAGGCCAACATTTCATCTGCCGCATCGAGTGCTTCGCCATGGGGACGGCCCATCGCCAACCAATCGTTATCTACGGCCGCGGCCAATAATACGGCTTGTAATGAATCGCGTTCTTTAGCAGGTTCTGGCAAGGATCTACCAGTCAGCACCCCGTCCCCGAGCAGATGTAGCGCACCGGTGGCGATGCGGGCTCCGAAACTATGGCCGATAAAACTGACCGGTACTTTTGGATCGATCTGGTTTACTAGCCATGCCAAATAGTACCCATCTGTATTGGTGCGTGCGGCTTTGCGGCGGGCGTCTTCCAGCAAGCCCTTGGTCGGATCGGCGGGCCAGGAGAAAATTACAAACCGGATGGGAAATTCGCCCGAAACGCCGCGGGTTAATTGATGGTAAATACTTAAGCCTTGCGAACGAACGTAGCCGGCATCCAGCCGATTGCCGTGAATCCAAAAGACGGTTGGTATCGCTGGATCGCTGCTGGCTAGAAATTCTGCCAACGTTGAAGAATTCCAACGGCACGCATCGCAATCGTGCCGCCAAACGCCAAGCTGTGGCGCTGATTTGCAATCGGGACAGCCTAAACCACGTGTGCTAACACACCAAATCTCATCTTGGGTGCGTGGCAAGCAGACTGGCGGCGGTTTATCGCAGGGAGCCTTTTCAACTTTAGCAGCAGTGATGGTGGGATTTGAAGCGGCGAAAAGGCCGGCAGGGAAGGCACCAAGTGCCAACCAGCAAATGGCAATCTGAGCGATTGCCATGCGAAACCATCGACTATTAGAAACGTCTTCTCTCACCCGCTCACCCCTTCACCCGTCGATACAAACGATCGATTTCATCTAACGGGTACAATCCGCATATCTATTCTGCTTGGCGCGCAAAACCACAGCGTCTCGGTAAAACATAACACCTAATCCGTGCGCGTGCGTTGCAAAAAATAAACGTTGTGGAGAAAAAAATCTTCGTGTTTCATTTGCACATCATTCGGTGTGGTGTAGAGTTGCTCGACCCAGACGGTATCCTGCCATCGCCGCCCTCCCGATTTCGTTTTGTAATGGAGAGTCTTGCCATGAAGAAGCTACTGATTTTGACGGCACTAGTCGCAATGACTGGCGCCTCGGTCGGTTGCAATTGCTGCGCGTTTGGGCGACGGGATTGCTGCCAGCCGTACGAACAATGTGACCAATGCGGTCCTGCCTGCGATACCTGCAATGGCGGCGGATATGGTCCGGCGATCGGCGCCCCGATGGGTGGCACGGTGATTACTTCACCTGCGCCAACGATCGTTCCTGGCCCTGCTTCGACAACCACGCGCTATTTGCCTCGGTAGTTTGCTGCGATTTGGCATTGATTCAATCAGCGCCCGCCGACTTGCAATCCTGAACGCGGTGGCGGGTGCTGTTGGATGCCAATTACGCCAAGCCAAACAATCGACGTGCATTTGCGGTGGTCTGCGCTGCGAATTCAGCGAAGCTTACACCGCGCGCTTCTGCCACAACGCGCGCTGTGTGAACCACATTCCCTGGCTCGTTGCGCTTGCCGCGCAACGGCTGCGGCGATAAGTACGGGCTATCGGTCTCGACCAAAATGCGGTCGGCCGGCACCGTGGCGGCCACTGCGCGCAAATCGTCTGATTTCTTAAAAGTCACCATTCCGGCGAAGCTGATATAAAGCCCCAGTGACACACACTCGGCGGCCGTGGCGGAGCTGCCGGTAAATGAGTGCATGACGCCAGAAATGGGCCCGCGCGCGCGGGCTTCGCGCAACATCGCCAGTACATCGGCATCGCTCTCGCGCGTATGCACAATGAACGGTAGCTTGCGCTCTTGCGACAACCGCAAGTGCCGATCAAAGTAATCCTGCTGTAGATCAAACGGCGTGTAGTCCCAGTAGCGATCAAGCCCCGTTTCACCAATTGCGACTACTTTAGGTGAATTAGCCAAGGCGACGATTCTTTCCCAATCTCCTGCCGCCGCTTCGGCGCAATAATTGGGTTGGATGCCGACGGCGGCGAATATCATCGATTGTTCGGCTGCCAGCTTTAGGACGGCGGCGCTCGAGTCGGCTGTCACGCCAATGGCGATCATCGCTTCAACGCCTGCTGCAACAGCGCGAGCAATCACCTCTGCGCGATCGCCGTTGAACTCTTCCTGATCGAGATGGGCATGCGTGTCGATCAACATGGGGCCGAGTGGTTGAGCCTAGAGAACACCGATGAACACGGATGAAATCAGATGAACACAGATCAGACGATAAAGGTAGTTGATAGCAGATGAGGCAATCAACACTAATTCCTATCTGTGTATATCCTTTTAATCTGTGTTTATCTGTGTTTTTTGGACTTGGCCATTCAAACGGTGGCGGGGGCTTTTTCTAGTTCTTTCAGCGATTCCAAATGGCCACGTGCGTTGCCCAGAATTTCTTCGGCCAGCGATCGGCCTTGTGGATCGGTCACTAATTCGGCCACATATTGTTCGATGGCGGCGATATCTTGACGCTGGTAAAACAGGATTTCGCTCAAGAGATAATCGAGCGATAAATCGTGGGTGTCGGTGAAAGCCATTGGATATTCACCAAAACCGAAGGCGACACGCCGTTCTTGCAGCAAGTCAATAATCCGCTGTGAATAAGTTCGAGAGTCGGCCACCAAGCTATGGAGTGTTTGCTTAGCGGAGTCATCTCCAGGATGCGTCCAGAGTGCTGCCGTGTCTCCTAAATACATTGGAAACGAACGGTACAGCGTGACCAATAAACGGTTCAAAACAGTATTCGTATTAATGCGAGCCATAAATCACATGAACGGCAGAGGCGTGATATGCAAAGACTTATAACAAATTTGTCGCGCCACTGCTTAACCACGCATAGAATTGGTCCCAAAAAATTCCCAGAATCAGCACCGGTAGCGTGACCAGCGCAACAAACGCCCCACGAGCTGAAACGAGTGAAAATCCTACGGCGGGCCGGGTGTCGGATTCTTTATCGATCGTCATGGTTTTCACGACACGCAGGTAATAAAACAAACTCAGCGCTGTGTTCAAGCCGCCGATTACCAGCAGCGCGAGCATCAGCCCGCTGTAGCCCGGGGCCGACATTGCCGAAACCAAGGCCGCGAAGGCCGCATATTTTGCCGAGAAACCTGCCAGCGGCGGTAAGCCGACCAAGCTGAATAAAATGAGCGTAAAACAGACCACTACGCCGGGCGCCACGTAGACAAGACCTCGGTAATGATCGATCTCTTCGCTGCGCATGGCATTTCGCAAAAAAGCGATGATCGCAAAGGCACCCAAGTTCATGAACAAATACAAGCCGACGTAGAACGGGATTGCCGAAAACGCAATTTCAGCCGATCGACTGTCACTGCCAGCAAGTGCCACACCGGCTGCCACGGGCATCATAATGTAGCCGGCGTGGGCGATGGTTGAGTACGCCATCAATCGCTTGATATTCGTTTGGCCATAGGCTGCCAAATTACCGAACGTGCAAGTGACTGCCGCGATGACGCCGATTAGCAAGGCGAGGTAACGTCGGACTGGTTCAAGGGCTTTATTTCGTGCAGAAGTATTATTAAACGTCACTTGCTGAGTACTAACCGTGGTGATTCGCGGCGGCATCTTGATGTTTAACTGCAGTACGTTGCCAATAACTTTTGAGTCTTCAACGGTCGGTTCCTGCAGGGCAACAGCAACATCTTTCGGAGGAGCTTGGGTATCAGTCACGGTGCCAAAGCCGACCGCCACGCGTATTAGCAGTGCCAAAGCAGCCGCCTTCGAGGCGACGCTTAAGAAGGCATTCACTTCGGCACTCGCACCTTCAAATACGTCGGGACACCAAAAGTGAAATGGGAATGCCGATAGTTTAAACGCCAAGCCAACGCCGATCATCAAACCGCCGAGCGCCAGAACCATCGTGCGATCACCGAGTTGGCCAGAAGCAATCATATCGGCCAGGCGATCGGCCATGGTGGGCAAATGGCAAGTGCCTAATACGCCGGCTAACAAGCTGATGCCGTACAGCATCACGCCAGCCGCCCCTGCTCCGTAAATCGAGTATTTTAGCGCTGCTTCACTGCTCTTGGGGCGACCTTTGAGCATGCCCGCCAAGGCATAAGACGGCACGCTGGCCATTTCGACGCCCAGGAAGATCGTGAGCAAATGATTTGCCGACGCCATGATGCACATGCCCAGTATGCCCCCGAGCACCAGCGAATAAAAATCGGCGGAATCTTCTTTGTCGTGAATGCCGGAAATTCGCGTAAAAATAACAAACAGCACCGCGAACAGCAGCAAAATTGCGCGGAAGTAAATGGTGAACGAGTCGTAGACCAACATCCCTGTAAACAGCTCTTGTCTTGGCATTCCGCCCAGTGCATCGAGTTGATTCCAAGGAATTGAAAACCAAAAACCCGCCGCGGCACCAATCAGAGCGATCCAGAATGCATGAATTTTTTCGCCGCAGCGAAACACACGCACCAGCAGCATGAGCACAATGGTGGCGCAGAGCACCAACTCCGGCCGAAACAGCGAAACGCTGTTGGTCGTATTGCTAACTACCGAGTCGAGGAGTTGGGATAGAGTCACGCGAGAGGGTTTACGGTTTGAGGTTTAAAACTACTTCAATTTAAAGTCAATTGTGTTTGAACACAGGCAATATTGTTACACAGACATTATCGTTACTCGGCCACGCGTGCCACTTTGTCGGTAAGAGGAGCTTCCGGTTTTTTGGTGGCTGTGGACTTCTCATCCGCTCCGCGAACTTGCTTTGTTGCTTCGGCCCATTTCGACAATGTCGTAGCTTGTTGATTGATGGTTGGCGTCATGTAGTTGAATAACGCTTGCGGATACACACCAAACACAATCGCAAATGCCAATAGCGGGGCGGCAATGGCTACTTCGCGGCCGGTCATTGGATACAAATGATCGCCGTGTGGGCCTTTGTATTCGGCTCCTAAGTAGACACGCTGCAACGTCCACAAAATGTAGGCGGCAGTCAAAATGACGACGGCTGCGGAAATTACCGCTAACGTGTGGCTGAAATTCCACACGGAAAGGGTTACCAGCACTTCGCCGATGAAACCACATAAACCGGGCAAGCCCAAACCGGCGAAGAAAATCCCGAAGGCCATTCCGCTGTAGAGCGGCATTGTATGGACCAGCCCGCCGAACTCAGCGAGAGTG
>CAZIGP010000219.1:0-6763 GCA_964538425.1 uncultured Pirellulales bacterium
CGATTATTTCTCCGTGGCAAATTCTTTGGGGGAAACTGATTTCGGGATTACGCGTGTCCAGCGTGTTGACATCATTTTTGCTATGGCCTGTGGTGTTGGCTTGCGTGATGGTTTCGTACTACTGGAGTAATATTCCGTCGTTGGTTGCTTACTTATTAATTATCGGCATGACCTGTCTGACGACGGCCACTGTCGCACTATTTTGTTCGGTGTTGTTCCGCAAAACGGCTCACAGCTTGATGACGACCTATCTCATCATCATCGTGCTTTTCTGTCTGCCGCTGGCGACAAGATTTTTTGCGGAGACGTTTTTCCCCAAAGCCGACGCTACGCCGATTGTACATTCCGTGAGTGCCACCAGCCCGTTTGCTGCGGCTTTTGCCGTACCACTATCGTTCGACACTAACGATATGCCTGACCGTCCAGGCGACTGGCCACTGTTTCTTTCGTATTTAGGTTTTACCTGCGCTTTGATTGTGTGTCTGCTGGTGACGATGATCTGGCTGTTCAACACCCGTTGGCGAGTTGCGGAATAATAAAAATAAAACCGTTCTTTACTCAACGTTACGTTGCAATACTGCGAACAATTGCTCCATCGCTTTGACAAACTTTTTCACATCCACATTTTCTTTAGGGCTGTTGCAATACAAGTGGAAAGTGTACCAATGTCCGTTTTGGTTTTTCAGCAGCCAGTTGCCGCAAATTAATTGGTCTTCGGAGCCGCCTTTGAAGCCGACATACGGCCAGATTTTTTCGTCATGCGGTAATTTGGTTTCAGCAGCCAGAATTCCACGGACGGGATAAGCGGGGTGATTCTCTTCGGTGTTTCGCTTTAACCACGCCAGCGCTTTGGCCATATCCATGGGCGTGGCGTACCACTCCGACAAATTGTAGGCGGCCGTGTCGAAATCGAGTTGTTCGTAATCCGGCTTGCCGCTGAATTTTTTAGACAGAAACTTTCGTTTTGCGGCGTCATCAAGCGTTTGATATTCACGCCCTGGCAGGCGAGTTTTCTTGTCGCGTAATTGGGTCATTTCACGAGTCGAGAGCAGCGGCTTGTTCCAGGAAGGTTCATGATGTCCCATCACGGCCATTTGCTTTTCGATCTCTTCACGTCCCAACAAATGCAGCAAATGATCGGTTGCCGTGTTGTCGCTGATCGAAATCATTTTCAGCGCCAGAGTGTGCAGTGTCACCGGCGAGTTGACCGGCCAACCACCCATTTCGCTAGAAGGGGGCCCAATCCATTCCGGCTTTAGTCGCATGATGTTTTCAAGCTGCCGCCGGTCGCCGTTCACTTCGGCGGTAAGAGTGCCCAGGATAAACAATTTAAAAGTCGAGCCGACTGCAAATCGTTCGTTTTCATTTTGCCCGAAGATGGGTTTGACGCTGTCGCTAGTGATCTCTGTTGCCAAGTAGCCAACCGCGCCGGGTAACTCGGCAACGGCTTCTTTTGCGGTAGCGTTGATTGGTTTCGTCGAATCTTCTGCCCAAGATGGGAGTTCCGATGTGAACAGTAGACCAATGCTAAACACCAAGATTGAGCAAATCCTCATTTACACCTCAATAGTAAATTGAAAATATGTTTCGTTTGTGGCTATAAATAACTGTAGCGTATTCGCGTGTTTTGCGGGCAATGACATGCGATTTTAGTTCAATTTAACTTTTATTCTCAACACTTTCGTGAACAATTTAACTTTTCTACCACAGACTGAAACTAAAGTTCCCATCATCCGTGCCGCCGGCGAAGGCAAGCAAGTGGGCGTGATTCGCGATCGAAGCACGTTTAAAGTATTGCCTGCGGAAACCGATGGGGCCTACGCAGTGCTTGAACAACAAGTGCCGCCAGGTAGTGGGCCACCGTTGCATGTTCATCGGCATGAGACAGAAATTTTTTACATTCTCGAAGGTGAGTTTGAAATTTTCGTCGGCGATCAGTGGATTTCAGCTCCTCAAGGCACTTGCGCCACTTGCCCTCGAGATATTCCCCATACGTTTCGAAATGTCGGTGCGACGATGGGACGGCTATTATTGACAATCCTGCCGGGCCAGTTTGGCAACTATTTCCTCGAAGTGGACAGTATTCCTGACCGTAATCATGAAACAATTCAGACATTATGTGCAAAATATGGAGTGGAAATTTTGAAGTGGCAACCCTTGTGAGTTTCGAGAAAAGCAAGAAAAGTCGTTCCCTTTTTGAATTTTAGCCACATCCAATCCACTTCCAGATGTCATCCTGGATGTCTCAATGGGCTATACTATTATGAAATCCGTGGTGTCGTCGATCGTCAGGACTTATTATGCGTCTCAGCACGATTCCGCAGCTTTATCGACATATGAATCGGTGGGGAGAAATCCTCGCGGTGCTGAGTAAATATGGGTTAGCAGGCTGGATCGATCGGTTAGGGCCACGGTTTGCCAAGGGGATTTTGAAAGATCGAGATGGAACAGCACTCACCAAGCATAGCCGTGAGACACGAATTCGCTTGGCACTCACGGAATTGGGGCCAACGTTTATCAAGTTAGGGCAAATTCTAAGCACGCGGCCCGATGTCATTGGGGTGGCATTGGCTGAAGAACTTTCGAAGCTGCAAGATGCAGCGCCGGCCGATCCATTTCCGCTCGTGCGAACCATTGTAGAAACAGAATTGGGCGAGCCGCTGGAAGATTTGTTTGCCGATTTCGAAGAGATTCCGCTGGCAAGTGCCTCAATTGGCCAAGTGCATCGCGCGCGGCTAACCGGTGGTGCATGGGTTGTGGTGAAAGTTCGCCATGCGGGGATTGAAGATACCATCCGTCGAGATTTAGAAATTCTCACCGGCTTAGCCAATTGGGCGGAGCGAGTGCCAGAGCTAGCCAACTATCGGCCACGAGCGACGATGGCGGAATTTCAACGTGTATTGCGACGAGAGCTTGACTTCGGCCGGGAAGAACGGAACTTGCAGCAGTTTGCCCATTTGTTTGCTGACGACAAGACAGTACGGATTCCGCGGTCTTATCCGGATCTATGCACTTCGCGCGTGCTAACCATGGAGTACCTGGATGGCATCAAGCTTTCGCATACGGAACGAGTACGAATGGCCGGATTTGACATGGAGGAAGTTGCACGTCGTGGCGCCGATTTGTATTTGAAGATGATTTTTGCGCACGGCTTTTATCACGCCGACCCGCATCCGGGCAATTTCATGTTAATGCCTGGTAATATCATCGGGCTCATGGATTTTGGCATGGTAGGGCGGATCGACGACATTCTGCGCGAAGATGTTGAAGACATGCTGCTGGCGCTAGGTGATCGAGATGCATCGCGCCTATCCCAGGTCATTATGCGGTTGGGTGATACCCCACGCGATTTAGATCGGGCGGCGCTAGGCAACGATTTGGCCGACTTTGTCGGGCATTATGCTCATCAGTCGATTGAAGCGATTAACCTCAGTGCTGCGCTGAATGAGATGACAGAAATTGTGCGGCGATATCGCATTATGTTGCCGGCCCGAATTGCGATGCTGCTCAAGATGCTCGTGATGCTGGAAGGCACCTCGCGGCTGTCTTGTCCAAAATTTAGTTTGATGGACGTGCTGATGCCGCATCAAAAACAAATGGTGTGGCGTCGGATGTCACCTCGGCGACGACTGAGGAAATTTCGGCGAATTTACGGCGAGCTAGAACACTTGGCCGAGGTACTACCACGGAAGATGGTTGACATGGTCGATCAGCTTCAAGCAGGCAAGTTCGACGTGCATCTCGATCATCGTGGTTTGGAACCTTCGGTGAATCGATTAGTACTAGGAATGCTTGCCAGTGCGTTATTCTTAGGGTCGGCATTACTGGTTAGCCGAGAAGTCCCTCCACTGATTTGGGGCGTGTCGCTGTTCGGTGTCAGCGGCTGCGTGGTAGCGCTGGCGCTGGGGCTGCGGTTGTTAAGAGCGATCAACAAGTCGGGACACTTGGATCGAAGAGAATAAGCAACCTGAAGTAAAAAATTTCAGTTGATCCGGAACGATATTTTCTGCGTCCCGGATCTTTGCTTTTATTACGCTGCTTGTGGTTTGTTGGTGTTTGGCTGCATCACTTCTTCGGCGCGCCGAATGCCGATTTGGCCCATCACAATGGCTTGTTCGATGCGGTGGTTCAAATCGTCGAGTTGTCGTAGCACTTCATCTTGGCGCGCTTCCAGTTCAATGAGAAAGCGGGCTGATTCTGGCGGGGCAAAGATCGTGGGAGCAGAATCCATGACGAGGTGAACTTGGGCGAGAATCGCGAACGGCTGAGGCAGGCTGTTGCGGTATATGCTAGGCCGGCAATTTTCAATCCGGCCTAGTTCACATCGGCCATTTGACGCGCTGACATTCGACTTGAGCGAAAGTTTGTCACCCTGGAAAAATAGGATGTTAAACTTTGCGGGCAGCGGGAAAAAATCCACCGAAAAATGGCTGCTTACGATATCGGGCAGGAATTCTGTCAAACTTGCCTGAACGATGAGCGCCAAAGATTTTTAAGCTAGCTCTTTAGCCAATTGGTCACGAAGAGCGCTTTCGATTTTGCCTTTGAACATCATGGCCGCAAAGGGAATTTGACCATCCAGCTTAACTTCATTGGGTTCAACGACGACATTGCCGTTGATTTTAAATCCGTAAGTGCTGAAGCCGAAATTCAGGGTATTATCGGTCCAAGATTCTTGGAGATCCGAGACTTGGTCTTGGTATTTATTCTTTACCTTAGTCAGCAGGTTTTTCAGCCGATCGACGGCTTCTTGCTGACCGAGATTGTGTGGAAAGTCGAGTTTCAAGCTCGGCATACAGTCCATCCCTGTGTGGTAATAACAATGCGTTAAATAACGTTGCCGAGCATAGCAGATTTGTGCTCGAAAAGGGAGCAGGAAAAGCGCGAGAGATAAAGGAGAGAATACGCTGTTATTCTCCCGTCTTCCTTGCTTCCCTTGGTTTCCAGCAGACAGGAAGCGAATTGTTCGTGCCGCTGGCTGTCAATCACGGTCGCCGGTTAGATCGGCGTAGCAGCGTGAATCGCTGGGATGCCAGAGTGGCAAACCGTTTCGCAAACGCTCGGCTAGTACGTCAAGTTTTTCATCCGAGCCGGGCAATGCTCGAGTTGACTGATAGCCGTTTGCTTCAACTTTGGTGGGTTCGAAATCCCACATGCCCATTTTGATTGCGTCAAGAACTGAGGTTGGCACGCCGTGACTCCTTGCTGTTGAACACAGCACCTATATATCCCTAAAGACGTGAAACAGCGACCGTGTTCTTGCACCTCCTGTGGCGGTCGCCAGCACGCTGGGCATGTTCCATCGCCCTGCACGGTGAAGTGCGCAGTATTTGATTTCATTACAGCAATGTCAAGCAGATTTTTAAAATTGAATGCGAATTGTCACTGCAATTCCAAGTTCGCAGCTAATAATTTACGTATCTCCCAGATCTTCACGGCTTCGATTGTTCCATTGCGATCAGGGTGACAGACTGCGCTACGAACCGCGATAAAATCGGGGTGATATGGCAACAGTTTTGCTATATCACTGGCCATGATGCGGCCGGCCAGAACGCTGATGAGATTCGATTGACGCAAGGCAGCGGTAATTTTCTGTAATTCATTCGCCGAACAAAGCATGGCAAGGCCAGGACGAGATTTGTCGAAGGTATCCACCAGCACGCCACTGCAGTTGAGGTGGCTTGCCTGGTGAAGTATTTCCTCAGGCGGAGGTGCATCCGCCGTTTGCCAATCGGCATAGATGACCGCAATGCGTTGAACATGCCCTGGAAAGCATTCCCAAAAGTTTTCCAATCGGCGGGGCCAACGCGAGTTGTTGCCGCAACGGGCTAGGCCGATTTTGGCGAAACGAACAGACGCTGGAAATGAAAAGCGTATGAAATCGTGATCGTTGTAGTCGGCGAGTTCGCCTAACGCCACACTGACCGGTCGTTGCTGCCCTACGACCTGTGCAATTTTTTCGATCGTTGTGTTATCGGCCTTGCCAAGCGAGCCGCGGTTCGGCTCTTTGACGTCGATGAGATCGACACCAGAGTCGAGAGCAGTTTGTGCTTCATTGGCATCGCGCACGCTGACAAGGAGTTTGGTCATGAGAATAGTAGTGCAAAGATGCGACTCGATTAAACTACCAGCGAGGCTTACGATTTTTCCACTACACTCCTTGGGTGTTCGCTTTGTTTCACTTCTGCGAGCAGTGAGTTTAATCGCATAACCATTTCCACATCGAGTGGTTCGCACCAAGCGCCGTAGATTGTGATGTATCCATCTTGCCAGAGGCCGAGGGCAGGCTTTACTTCTCGCTGATGATAATCGACTGCTTTTTCCGCAAGGCGAATGACCAGGTTCCGGACAGGTAAATCTTCTGCTGCTTTACCTGGAATTTGTCCGCCGCCTGTGCCAAGAAAAAAGCATTCCACGATTTCGACTGGCACCTGAAGTGGTCGTGTTGCTTGTAAAAATACCAGCAGCGAATCGTTGGCATAAGCAAGCCGTGGTAGCCGGAACTGGATAGCCAAAATTACGAACAGTAGCAGCCCGGCGACAAGTAAAATCCAACCGATAACTTGCAGCCAGTTGACAGCTTCGAGAGGCTTTGCCCAGACAACGATTAGGCCTACCGCTAGGAGCACTGCAGGCAGTATCATGCCCAGCAGCAGAATTCGCCGATTAGATTGGAGCCAGATTTGATACATGGATTTAAGAGCAGTAATTTAGCATAGAGGCAAGGCCAGGTCACGGGCGTGAATTGAAATGAGTCATTCAG
>CAZIGP010000219.1:6773-7023 GCA_964538425.1 uncultured Pirellulales bacterium
CGTATTGTTAGGCTGGCCTCAGGCGGCGACAGAAAAAATTGTTGGCCATCATCCTGCTGCCGTAGCGGATGCGATGCCCGAGCCGCCCCCTTCGTACACGGTTATTCCATTTGTTTTGTTACTCGCGGCGATTGCCATTTTTCCACTGCTGCGTCTCACGCAACATTGGTGGGAAAGTAATCTGCACCGATTTTACGTGGCGGCGGCGCTCGCAGCGGTTGTGGTGCTATTTTATTTGTTCTTGCATCAT
>CAZIGP010000220.1:0-7011 GCA_964538425.1 uncultured Pirellulales bacterium
ATTCCGTCGGCCAGACGGATACTTCAATCTGCGCCTGAGGAAACAGCGTTCGCAATGCCGCCGGAAGCAACGTGTCATACGGAGACATGGCCACCATTTTCACGGGCTGGCCGGCGGCCAGCAGGCGAAATGTTTTCGGCATCGCCGGTGCAGGAGGCTCCACATCGGCCAGGGAAATCGATTTCCCGGAAATTGCATTGGCCACTTTTTCAGCAATCAGCCGATGGCCATCCATGTTGGGATGTATGGCGTCACTCAACATCCCCTGCCAGGCTTGGCGGTCGCGGGTTCGGACCGCTTCAAAGGCTTGGAAGCAATTCGCAACAGGCACCTGTTCGCTACGACCAATTTTTTGAATCACGCTGGTGCACTTGGCCAGTTTTTGAGTGCTGCGGCCTCGTTCGGCGGTGGCGTCGTCGATACTATTTTGAGAACACAAGACTGTGACAGCCCCACGGTCACGGGCCAGGCCGACCATCTTCACCAAGTTTTCTTGAAATTGCGCGATCGGCGTGTGAACGATGTCGTTCATGCCGTACATCACCGTCACCAAGTCCGGATGATGGGCCAATACATCCTGCTCAAAACGCTTTAAGCCGCCGTTCGAATCATCACCGCTCCGGCCGGAATTGACTATTTCTAGTTTTGCCTGGGGATATTCACGCTGGAGGGCAATTTTCAGCATGTCCGGCCAAGCGCGTCGCGCGCCGGTGTGGTAATAAAGGGCAGTAATGCTATCCCCCAAGCACACCACGCGAACCGGCTTGCTGCCGGTTTCAAGCTGCTCGCGAATGGCTGGCAGGGCCGGCGGCTCCGCTGTGGCAAGCGCGGGCCACGCCAACAACGCAGCCACTACCCAAGGATGAAGTCGTCGGTTCATACTTAATCTTTCACCTGAAACGCATAAAAGTCGCCATCTCGCACGAGGAACCGCAGTGCTCGGCCGTTCTCTGCCGGGACATCGCCTAGCGTTCGTTCCGCGCCATCGGCTTTCCAAGTGACTCGGTAGCGCAGCGGATCGTTCACCGTCAGTTCCGATTGCTCGGCAGCAAAACCCGGCAACACTTTGCCGTCTTTGTCGAGCACTTCGACTTGCATTTTGCCGACGGAAAGATTTGCGTTGACTAACAGATTGCGCCCACTGAATTGCAACGGATGTGTTTCCAGAACGCCATTGGCCGCCCAGTTTTCGGGGCGCAAGGAAACAAAACGATCGGCAGGCAATGTTGCTAAGCCAATGCCATAAATCCGCGATCGAGTGTCGACGAGTTCTGCCTTCGAAGCCGCTTCGCCAGATGCCGGTGGGTTTCCTCGCCAACTTTCCTCACCCCATCGCATCGACGTGCCGTAATAGTAAATATAGACGAGGTCATCTTTCACCAGCATCGTGGAACCGGGATGAAAGCGATAATCCCACGAGCGTTTTGCCATCGGCTCAGGCTTTTCTCGAGCCATGAACGGAGCCCGATCGGCAACCCGTTGCCAGGCTCGACCGTCTCGGCTAACCATTAGTTGCACTTCCGTGATATCGGCGACGTCGGCGGTGGGATGAACGGCGATCAGAGGCAATAGCCCAATCAATTGGTCACCATACGCTGTAACACATAGCGCATGCGGCTGGACCCATGGGTAGCCGTCTTTTTCGTCGGTAACAAACACCGATTTTTTCGGTGACCAATGAATAAAGTCTTTGCTCGTTGATAGTCCAACGCCGCGCATGACGCCCGACCATGCCGGTTCTTTTTCCTGGTTTCTTACATAGGCCAAGAACTCGTCTTTCCATTTGACGACAGATGTTGTTGTGTCGTTTTTGCCGATGGCGGGGCGCCAATTGTGCATCTTCCACTGAATGCCATCAGACGAGAACGCATAGGTCGGCCCCCCGGCTGCTTTGTAAAGCCGCTTAGGATCGCGGTCTTCGGGCGTCTTCATGACGCAGATACCATGCCCGCCGGGAATCACAATATTGTGAGTCGTGTGCGGCCCTAACTTCCCTTGGCCGACCATCGGTTTGGACCAATGAATTCCGTCCTCCGACTCCGCATAACAGATGTAATACTCTGGTAACCCCGGAGCTTCGGGCGTAGCAGGGAAGCCGTTGTCGTTTTCACTGCTCATATACCAGCAGCGGAATTTTTTCGTTTCGGGTTCGTACAAAACCGTTCCATAGACCTGCATCGTTCGCTTTTCCCACGGGTAATCCTGCTTAATCAGCGGGTTGGCCGCATGCTTCACGGGCTGTTTCACGTCGCGTTTTAAGTTCTTCATGCGAGCTACCAGAACATCATCCAGAAATAGCTGAGGCCCGTTAGAAATTGGAATCGGCGCATCTGCGGCGACAGCCTGCGGCATCGTTGCCCTCAGGCTCAAAAATGTGATGCCAAGCAGCAGCAAATTTAAAGCATTATTTCGACGGAACATCCTGATCTTCATGATTTACCTCTTCGGCGACAAATAAAGTTTCTTTCTCAGAGCCAATGGCATAGTCGCTGTCGAAAAAACGATTCCCAAAACTCCAGGCTCGGGTACGACAAATGGCGCACCTGTGTTGTATTTGAACAACTCTCCAGTTCCTCCGAGTAATGTAAAATCGAGGTGATATCGCGACCCGCCGTCAGAAATTAGCGGCACGATTTCGATTTCTCCCGTCAAACGGTTCAGCCGCTGAAGGCTGTTAATTCCACTGCCCTGAAAATCAAATTCAATATGAACCAGTTGAGCGGCATCTTCAGCCGAAATGCCCGTTTCGCGCAGCAGATTGACGATCATGAAATAGATTTCGTCTTGGAATTCTTCTCCGTCCAGAGCCTCCACGGCGGGCGCAAAATGGTCGATCAACAAATCGCCTTCAGTAATGTTGGTTAGAGTGCCGCTATTAGTAGCCTGAACTGTCGTGATGTAAGGATCATCGGGCCCAGCGTTCCAGGCCGTCACAGCCAGCGGCAACTCGTTGGGTACCGGCTGATGGGTTTGCGAATCAAGATGCTTGCCCAGTAAATAGCGCACTTGCGTACTTTTGAGCAGCTTGAGCGTCTCACCAAGGTGAGAGACTTCTTGATTCACCTGAATGGCTTTGTAGTACAGCGGAGTCGGTGTCTGCGCAAACTCGCCTTCAAGTAGCCCGCGGTCAAACACATGATCAAATGTAAAATACGACAAGCCTGTGAATCCGTAGGCCAGCGAAGAAAACACCTGCATCCGCAAGTCCGATTCACTGGGATACGAACGTGCTCCGCCACCAGCAGCTAATTCCCACGATTGAATAAACGTCCAATAAGGCAGATGAGCATTCAAAGCCACTTGCCGGACCGATTCCAAATTGCGGAAGTAACTGTCCCGAATAAACTCGGTCGCCACCCCTTCGGGCGGCTTCTTGTAAGGATAGATGTCGAACATCAACACGTCGGGATGCACTTTGTTGATGAAATCATTGAGATAGTCATGATAAGAATAGGGCACCGGCGGATCGGCATATTGAGAGCCTAAAAATGCCGTCCCATAGAGTTTGCCGTTATTGTCACCGGGGTCGCGGACTGGGAACACATTACCATACACAAGCATGTTGGGGTGATTCTGCTTAACCCACTGAACCACCTCGGCCACTTTAGGAAACTCGGTTCGATCAGGTTCATCCCAAACGAGGATGCCCTCGCCGCCAGAGTAATTCTCGATGTAGTTCGCCAAGTCAGTTTGAACCGTGCTGAGATCTCGCTGGCCAGTATGCCAATGCCATGGCAATCCTTGCACCGTATGTGATTTAGTCAGCAACTGAGGATTGTTTTCCCAGGCAAGTACGCTGCTGAAGTTTGCGTCGCGGAGCTTGGTGTCATTAAGCGATAAATCCCGCAACACCATTCCATGAATAGTAAAAGGATGGTTCTGTACCCATTGCAGGCCGAAATCTTGAGGCCTTTCCGCCGCCCTTAAAGGTGCAACTCCAATCAGACTGACGATTAGCCAACCCCAGGTAGCAATCGACATGAATTTTGCACGGCACACTTGTATTAAAATTCCACCACCCATTGGCACCGGTATTCCTCAATTCTTCGCTACCGTTAGAAGTTGAATTGCATAGTAAAACCGCTTGTTCATCTCGGAGATGTCGGGGGCAACTTTAGGACAACGTCCCGGATAAACACTTTCTCTAAGGGGCAAGAGAAAAATCGAGCGTCAACGAATTCTGGCTGCCATCGATCGTGGCCTTCAGTTGCGTCTGGTCGTTATATTTGGCCGGAATGCGTTGTTTTTTTTTCGAAGGAGGTGGTTTCTCGCCAGTCGCGGTTCTTTCAGTGCTTGCCGACTTATCGACTTCAACGATTGCAACGTTGTAGTTACCAACTGAAAGCCCTCCTTGCTTGTCCACGGTATATTTGCCATCGGCGATCGCGACAATCGAGACCGAAGCTCCCGCTGTATCTGCAGTAGGCAAAAAACTAATGGCCCCATGCTCTAATAGTTGATCCTGGTACTTCACGAGGCCAGTTACCACAATGCGCTGAGGCTCTTTGCTGCAACCAAGTGTTAATAAACAACTACCACACAGCGTGTAAAGAAATGTTGGGCGATTCATGATTGCCTGAATCAAACACATGTTCATAGGGTTGTGTCGCTTAGTACGCACCTGCGGGAATGGAATTCCCATCTTGTGTCTGTGCTAAGTAGCTAAGGATGTCGATGTTAATTGTTGGCTGGAGTCGTTGAACACTGCCGTCTGCAAGCACGAAACCACAGGTTGCTCCCGAATGCCGGCTGCCAAACACGCCGTCATACCAAAACGGGCCCGTGCCATCGAAGGCCGGCGCTACTGGATCGGTAGGAGAGGAAGCCAAAGGAAAGACATAGGTAGAACCTGGAGCACGTCCAGCTAAGCGGACAACTGTCGGGAAAGCATCCGCATTATAAAACATCCCGTCTCCGTACTTTTGACTACCCTCATGGTTCTGGTCGATCTGTTTTTCGCCGACCATCAAAGTTTTGCTCAATCCGTCAGAAATGTCTTTGAACTTTTTCGGACATTTCCAGTTTTTGTACAGAGCCGAATAACCACTACCAACATAGATTCCAATGGTGGCCGGATTTGTATTAGTAGGATGTGTAACTCCTAATGCCTTATCGGGCTCAAACCAAACTGTCCTCACGCTGCCAACATTCATCGCATAGTCTGTTAGTGCTCCTGTTACGGTTCCGATCCCAGTCCCTGCGGGTTCGTCGATGCTAAGAGCTGGAACACGCGAACTAGGACAATAAAAAAATGAGACCTGATTTTTAGTCACATCGAAATTCGGTTGGACGTAGATGGTTTTTTCAATATCAAATAGCGCGTAGATACTGCCTCCCTCGGCGTAAGGCAAAATGAGCGTGTGCCATGTCGTATGACCACTACCGGTCAAATTGCACGGAGGGATTCCTTTCCGTGCGCTGTGAAAGTTGTGCATCGCCAAGCCGATCTGCTTGAGGTTGTTCTTGCACTGCGTGCGGCGTGCAGCTTCGCGCGCTGCTTGTACGGCCGGAAGCAGTAGCGCAATCAAGATGCCGATGATCGCAATAACTACCAACAATTCGACCAGTGTGAAGCCCAACGGCACCCGGTAACGAAGGCTCGCTAAACACCACTCACGCCAAGCACCATGACTAACCTTGTTCATTCGCAACATACACACCTCCAGGCAAAATGTATTGCGGCGATTTCATGAGTCTGCAATAGAGAGCAAGTCCACCTTAGTAGCTTCCGAAGAATATTGGCCTAAATGTTCCTTTTAGGCTGCCACTATGGCGATACAATACTCGCTTTCGCAGATTGAAATTTTAAAAACAAAATGCCTCTTCAATATTCCGCCGTCGCAGTTAACTGCGACGACACTCCAGGGGACGATCGAAAACACTCCAGCCGCTTCGGGCACAAGGCCCAAAGCGGCCGAGTATCTTATTGACTTCACTTTCGAGTAGTTCATTACCCGAAAAAACGAACCTAGCAGCTATTTGCTGCCTTTTTTCCAGCAACGACGGCCACAAACGGCCAGACCAATCGATCCAATACCAATCATTATAAAGCTTCCTGGCTCAGGTACAGTTTCAAAACTGACAGA
Source organism: uncultured Pirellulales bacterium (assembly GCA_964538425.1). Lineage (GTDB taxonomy): Bacteria > Planctomycetota > Planctomycetia > Pirellulales > JADZDJ01 > JADZDJ01. Next base: position 6,087 of record CAZIGP010000220.1, read on the forward strand.
ACTCCAGTAGCTATCTACATCTCGATCATCATTGCCATTTCCGTCCATACCACCCCACCTTATGCGCGACAAGGTCGTAGTGTTCGTTCCTTTAAGAGCAGACGTTGCGTTACTATCAGTGACGAAATTCGAATCGTAAAACAAGCTATAGACACCCCCACCGGATGGGTTGTATTTTAATTCAAAATCATGAAATCCGGTTGCCCGAGAGGCAATTGTCGGGATGTTCGTTACTAGATCAGCTCCTCCGCCTAAACGCTGACGCAATGTGGCTCCATCACCCGCACCGGTCCCATTTACCTTCAGTGTAAAAGTAAACCCATATTGACCGTCGTTGATTTGCATCACCGCTTCATCGTCGCCGGTACTATCCTTGAGGTTTCCGCCTGCCATTCGCCATTTAACGCTCCATCCTCCTACAGCGCCCCATTCAGTAGTAGGAAAGTAGGCCCACCTAGCACCATTGCTGCCTCCGGCCGGATCCGTCATTTTCCAGGCTGGCTCACCAAGATGCGTAACGCCACTACCTGCCGTTCCAGTACCAGCGACAGATAGTGTCCATGCTGGAGACTCCGTCGCCGGATCCGTACTACCACTGTGAGAGATAATCGTTGTTGCCGATGCGCAAGTTGCAAACATCAGCACTGCCGACGCAGCCAGCGCTGCGCCACTTCTTCTTGCTAAGTAACTCATAAGTCAACTCCAGGGAAAAGAACAGAAATACATCGCCCCACAACACTTGCCAAAACTACGACAAGCCTCACTCGTTTACCGTTTGATCAAAGATGCGAATTCTCCTTTACTATTTAACGAGCTTCTTTAAAGTACAACGTTCACACAGATCTGTTTTACATTGATTAGACGAAAAGCTTCTCTTGCAAAAATGGCTTTGAATGGTGATTGCATTCGCTGCAATTTAACGAGA
>CAZIGP010000221.1:0-369 GCA_964538425.1 uncultured Pirellulales bacterium
CAGAATCACATTTATTAAGTATCGCATAGATATAACGCCTAAGAATGCACCCGGGTTTCCGGAAAGAATGACCATTCCATTCAGCAAACAACAAAAAACTAAGCCGACAAATGTGTTCAAAATGCCGCGTTAGTATTTGTTTCACCACCAGCGCGTGTTGTTAGGCTTGCTAAGGTTACAGAATCAATATTCTCGGAGATAAAACGCACACTACCATCAACTTGTGCAAAGAAGCAGCCTCCGGGATGATAACTGGCGAATCCCATGTCATCTGGGATAAATGTCATTAACCATCCCGGCTGCCGTGGAAAATTAATTCCGTTACGAGTGTCGCCTATATTCCAAGTTGCCCAAAAATATCCTAAGTAT
>CAZIGP010000221.1:379-7010 GCA_964538425.1 uncultured Pirellulales bacterium
CCATCTTTGCCATAAACATTTGTGCCTGGAGTGCCATTGATGACTTCTCCGACCATGATCGTCTTACTAGTTCCATCGGTGACGTCTTTAGTTCTTAGTCGGGAACGCTGAAAGAACACTCCATTACCATCAGCACGCGGCCAACCCCACGCCGATGCATCACAAGAATAGTCACGACTGTCAGCTACTCCTGCATAATTTGTCGCTGCGGCGTCTTCATCAGTATGAGAGCCGTTTTTATTAGGTGTGCTTGTGTAGATAAGTCGTGCTCCTACCGGATCGGAGGGACAAATATACGTCTTTAAAATTTGGCCCGTTGTGGCAAAGTTTGTATTGGAGTTATCGTTATAACCTTGGCAATTAAATGTAAGTTTCTGATAGATTGCGCTCTCTTCGAGATACGGCAAGATGTAAGTACTCCAACTCCATCCTTCGTGATTGGTGGGGCATCGATGTGACGATGAGGGGCTGGCACAGGTATTGTTGTGCCACATATCTATACCAGTCGGAAATGTTTTTCGAGCTGAATCATGATTTAGCACAGCCAATCCAATTTGCTTCATATTATTGGAACATGCGCTGCGCCGCGCGGCTTCACGAGCTGCTTGAACAGCGGGAAGCAGCAACGCAATCAAAATGCCAATAATGGCGATCACCACGAGCAGCTCAACAAGAGTAAACCCACTTTTACGTTTCCGGAACATGGTTGCAACAGAAAGAACCATTGGTGGATTCTCCCAAATAAAGACGAATGAAACGCAGCTTCTTTTCTGCTTCTCAATTACTGAAGATTAAACACCGCACTTATGATTTATTGCTTAATTCTTGATCTCCCTACAAACTGCTTGTCTTTCACATTGCCTTGTGAAAGACAAAGCAGCCTTAGGGAAACATCGAATTAAATCATTCAGTGAATAAAGGGCTACGCATGCCTACCGTTTCGGCGCCTCCATGTTACACCCGCGATCCCTACGGATCCAATAATAAGAGATACAATTGCTGCCGGCTCCGGCACGGCCTTAATTCCGACATTATCGAAACCTACACTCGCGGTAGCCGAATGAGACCGGATGTTCAGTTCAAACCACGTGGTAGACGCGCCCATTTGGCTAAAAGAGGTTCTCCCAGCTACCCCGCCGTAAAGATTTCCACCATCAGCCCAACCATTGGCAGTTGCGGTCGCTGTATCCCAAGATTGATCAAGAGAAATGGTGCGGGTAACCCAACCATCAGCAGCCGTTTGGGGCGTAGGAAACGTGAAAGTGCCAATCCATAGATCCCAATTATCGGTTCGGGACATATAAAGACGTATTTCATAGAGGTCGGCACCTTGATCGAAAACCTTAGCATCCAGAGTAATTTGAAGTTGCGGGCCATATTTAGCCCAAAGACTACCTGTAAAGTTTGCGTCCAAAGGCGCATAAGTAGGACCTACGTTATTGGGGGTAACTGCCCTTTGTGAAGTCGCGTTTATGTTTCCATTAAATGCCAAGTAACCATCCGATGCTCCACCTGTGTTACCGCCCGCTCCTGGATTAGAAGTCGGCACATTATTAAGAGCGTCGAGAGGACTTACCCTCCAATTTTCTACGGATGTACCCGTCCAAGTCTGAATGTAATCTGCCCGCACAACTGCGCTACTAACCAGAACGCCTGCAAACATCGCAGCATAAGCAATCCACGCAACCCTAGTCTTCGTAAACATTCATCTCTCCTTTAAGAAAAGTAAATTAATCTTCCCCCTGCAGACCAAAACATTAAACACGATGCCTCAACTGTTGCGTATCAAAATGACTATCCCGGCTGAACACCTCCTCAGTTGTTTTATTGGTCGCTTTGAATTTTCCATTCACACGAAAACTTGCTAATACAACTTCCTGTTTATTCGAGGGGCGCCACTCCAAGCGTCTCGCCAGATAACAAACTGACTGGCATAATGACACGCTCGTCACTATCCAGCGGTCGCAAGCCTGCACGCATTTCGCTCAGCAATTTCCCGGCCCGTGCGCCGATTTCGTGCTCAGCAACCGCAACACATGCAAGACGATTCGCCAGTGCCCCATTGCGCCACGTGCCCCCGAAATGGATCAACGATAAGTCTTTAGGTATTCTCAACCCAAACTCTGGAGCCAGTAGATACACTTGCTCAGCATCGATCTGATTGCCGCAAAATATTGCTGTCGGCCGATCGATGTCTTCAAGTATTTCACGTAAATTAGCTCTCACAGACTCCAGTGCTTCAGGGCCGGGAAGGCTCCGGCCGTAATAGCGTTCCCAATGCGACGGAATCGCATGTCCCTTCTCTCGAAACGCCCCTCTTAACCCGAGTAGAAACCTTCGAACCATTTCGTCTTCGTATCCAAACAATGCTGCTACACGGCTGTGCCCCAATTCAGCCAATGCACTGCCCGCGAGTCGCCCCACCGCCTCACCGTCCCAAGTAATGCAAGGAGCATTAATGCCTACAACATTTCGGTGGCAAAACACCACCGGGATGTGATTCTCATGAAGCTGTCGAATGTGATGCAACGGAGTGGTGGAGGTTGCCACAGGAACCAGTGCAACTCCTGCAACACGCTGATCAATCATTTGCAAAATAAGATCGCCCTGCCGAGAAAGATCATTTGCCGAATTACCGACAAGGATTTGGTGATGATGGCCTGAACACGCTTCTTCAAATCCCGCAACCAGAGAAGGGTAAAAACCCTCACGGAGTTGAGGAGCAATTAACGCAAAAGCATCAATCTGCTGGCGCGACTGTCGCTGCTGCTCAGTGGTAACAAAAGTTCCCCGCCCACGAACTCGCTCGATAATGCCTTCATCCTCCAATTGAGCAAGCGCTTGGCGAACAGTCTGCCGGGACATTCCGAGCATTTCTGCCAGCCTTGCCTCGGTCGGCAATGCCTGTCCTGGCGAGAAATGACCTGAATGGATTTCGCCGTAAAGCTGATCTCGAACCCGCTGGTACTTAGGTCGCTGAGCTCGGATTTCTACGACCGAACCATCTTGCTTGCTGAGTGCAGGTGAAGGCATACGTAAAATGCTGAAAATTTCTATTGGTTCGTACTAATAAAAACACCATCAATACATGCAAGTTATAGCTATCAAGCGCGAGGATGTCAATAAAAAATCAAAAAATATAGAGAAATTATGCAGATCGTCGACTTAGGGCTAACAATGACAAAGTACGTACCTGAAACTTAGTACGTACTTATTGCTATGCCCGGTGCGCCTCTATATACTCAGGCAGATAGCCTTTGGTTGAACTTGCAACGAAGGCCGACTTTCTCCAGATTTTTATCGTGAAGACTTAAATGCGACGCAGCCGTATACGAGCCAAACTTCGTCAAAACCTCCCTGTTCTGGTGCCCACGCTACATCTCGCAGATCCTTCTGTTTTCGAGCTGACGACCTTATTGGGATTTGACGGCATCTGGCTCGATCTCGAGCATCACGCGCACAGCATGGAGACTGCTCAAAACTTAATGCGCGCTGCGCGAATCGGTGTGGCCGATATTATTGCCCGCCCAGCTAAAGGAGAGTTCATGCGGCTGGGGCGCATGTTAGAAGCAGGGGCACAAGGCATTATGTATCCCCGATGCGATAACGCTGCCGAAGCTGCTGAAGTTGTGCGCTGGTCGAAATTTCCTCCGCTTGGTAAACGTGGTTGCGATGGAGGCAATCCCGACATGCCTTATTTAAGTATGCCTTTGGACCAGTATCTTGAAGAAGCCAATCAGCAGACATTTACCATTATTCAAGTTGAAGAGGAGCATGCGCTCGACAACGCTTTTGAAATAGCCTCTGTCGAAGGAGTCGATATTCTCATGCTCGGACCTGGTGATTTTTCAGCATTGAGTGGTTTTCCAGGGCAGATGGATCACCCTCGCCTCGCCGAAGCCACAGCTAAAGTAGCAAGTGCAGCCCGTCAAGCTGGCAAACATTGGGGGCGTCCCGCAGGTTCGGTAGAGCAAGCACAACAATTCATCTCAATGGGTGCCCGATTCATTGCGCACGGAGCCGATATTGCGATGGTTAAATGTGGCCTAGAGCAAATTCAGGCCCAATTCGCGGCGATCGGATTCACATTCGAAAATCAGCTTAGCGCCGAACCAAAATTGAATAGGCCTTCGATGGCTCCACATATTTATCAGCAAATCGGAATACCACGAGAATTTCAATCCAGCAATACGCACGAAGTTGCGTGATCGTCGTCATCCATTATCGATAGATACGCGATTCTGTTACGCCTGTGCTTGCGCAATTGTCTTCGCTTTGAACAAAGGTAAATGCATGATACACAGTCCGATTGTTTGGGCATCCGGCGCGATCATTCTGTTTGGCAGTTATTTCGCCGCTGCTTCAGAACAAGAAATCTTAATTCGAGCTGAAGTCCAAAAGAATCTCATTAAGAATGGCAATTTCGCGTTGCTGGATTCAGCGAGTCAACCCACAGGCTGGTCGATACAAGAATTTCGAGGACACCCGAAACCAACACTTTCTGTCGAAAAAGAGGCCAAGATCGACGGGAATGCGGTGACGCTTCAATTTGATTCTGCAGCGGAATTCAATCAGGCACTCTCTTTCTATTACCGTTTGCCCGAATTGGACACCACGCGACGTGCCAAGTTTTCCTTCAAGTATAAATGCCAAGGACTTTCGGGTTCCGGAAAATTCTCCTATTCCATCTCGGCCGGCCCAGGCAACCGCGATCCCTCGGGCAGAACTTGGTGTTTGCCACAAGCGGATGGACAGTGGCATGCCGTTTCCGTGGAAGTTCCACTCCGCGGCATGAAACCCGTCGGCAGCGTGGCGGAGTTCGGATTCAATAGCCTCGCAGATTCGAAGCCCACGATCAGCTTTGCCGAAGTGGATTTAGCCTATCAGGCAGACGCTCAACCGATTGCGATCCATTTCACTCAGCCGATTAGCGGCGTTCTGTTTAACGACGATCCTAATTCAAAGATTTCAGGTTCGATTAATATCTGGGAAGAGTATGTGAAACACAAAGTTCGTCTTCGGTTAGTCAAGGACGAAGCGGGGAAAGGCGAACTAAAATCTAAGGAAATCGTTTGTAAAAACTCGAAGCAGCCCTGGGACTTTGATTGCAGCGATCTGCCCGTGGGGCAATATCATCTGATTGCCGAACTTTTGGCAGCCGATGGATCGGCCAAAGCCGTCGCTCGCGAACAGCTTTCAAAGTTGGAGCCCTCCCAAGAGATCCCACGGATCATTGGTGGCACCCTGCATTACCAAGGAAAACCTTTCCTGCCGATCGGATTGATGCATGTTACGGATTGGGTGTTGGATATTTTCAATAGTGACGGACAAGGCATTGGCGCTCCTCCAGTGACCCGCGACGAAATGCTTTCGTCGATTAAGTCCCGCGGTTTCAACACCGTTACGCTCCATAAAGGAGACTCACCGGAGTTTATCCAAGCCGTCCTTCGACATCATTTACTGGCACTTCCGAGTGCATCTCCCGGTCACGGGTCGTCTGCAGAATTGAGCGAGCGAGTTTTGCGACATGCCAAAGTCCCACACCTCTTAGGTTGGTACGGTGTGGATGAACCGACTCTTGGTCCGTTGATGGATCGGGCCTTAGGCACCTATCGAACATTGAAACAGCTTGATCCCTACCGTACGGTATGGGCCTGTGCTTACATGCCATCGCCGCTGGTTTCTTTGAATTATGAAGGCACGTTTGCAGATGCCATCCTCGTCGACCGCTACGAAGTCCGATCGCCGACGAGCGATCTGAGTACGCTCGGGCATTATGTGCACCAAGTTGCAGAATACACCGAGCGCAATCCAGGCCTGCTGGTCGGCGTGACTCCACAAGTCTTCATTTATTTGGGATCGGAACCATCGGTCGAGCAATTGCGTGCTCAAACGTATCTCGGAGTCGTCAATGGCGCCAAAGCCTTTATGTTCTATTCCTATTCAGAAAACTTCGGAACCCGATTCACTGATGACAAAGTGGCCTATCCACTTACTCCGAGCGGCATGTCAAAGAACCCTAAACGCACGAAGTGGTGGCTGCCAGAAAGTGTCCTTTGGGATGCGTTTCCGCAACTCAATCAAGAATTGCAGACGTTGGAAGATTTTATTCTCCGTGGAGAAGTCATCCCCGTTCGCTCCCACGCGTCAAAAATTCAATTTCTTGCCAAAAATCTTGGGACGCAGCGCTATTTCGTTGCGGTTAATCCTACAGCAGAAACCCAGCAAACATCTTATAATTTCCTTGACCCCGTCCGTTTGCAACCATGCTTCAAGACGTTGCCTGCTCCCACCACTGCGCAGGAGATTGAACTCTCGTTTCAACCCTACGAAGTAAAAGTATTTGAGATCCTCCCGCCAGAATAAATTTTCGAGCCGATTAACATTTCTCTAGTCGTCTTAGAAATAAAAGATGATCCAATGAATGTTCAAATTGCTCAAATCCGTTGCGGACAGAAATTTTGTACAAATGTACTCGCCATGATGGCTTGCGTGGTCTCCGTTGCTGCCTTTGCGGCGGAGCCACAGACCGCGGATTTGAATTTCAACCGCGACATTCGCCCGATTCTTTCGGATAACTGCTTTGCGTGTCATGGCCTGGACGAAAAATCCCGCCAAGGAGGCGTGCGGC
>CAZIGP010000222.1:0-6990 GCA_964538425.1 uncultured Pirellulales bacterium
AGCTCACGAGCTTCTGGAGACAATCCTTCGTGGTTATTGGTAAATTGACGCCGTTCGCCAGCAGGCGCTTTACCACTTGTTTGATAATTGCGACGATCGACAAAGGTATTTTCGTCCGATTCTAAAACGACGCTCATGCGAGTAACTCCTTAAAAAGGAAGTGAGAAACGGAAATGCTCTAGCAGATTGCCGAGCCATGGCGGAGCATAATTCCCGTCACGAATCGGATCAGACGCTCTATGAAAGATTAGAACACAATAGAGCGACTGGAAGCTTGCCGCCTGATGATAAAGCCGCTTGCCAGCTTGATTTACCTATTAGGCTGTATTGCGCAAGTATTTAGGTGGGTTGTATCGATTGTATAGGCTGCGTGCTGTTCGATGCGAGATGAGGCAATTTCCTATGGCGCAGCTTTCTATGGTACAACGGTTTCCAGTGGTCGCGAGGCTACTTCGACCTCGTATTGTAGCGCGCGGCTGGCTGCATGGTTAGGATCGAGTTCCAGTGCTTTTTTCACCATACGACTGGCTTCTACGTACTGGCCACATGCAAGTTGTGATTCACTTAGCCGATGAAATAGTTCTGCATTAGGTTGGCCACGCTCAAGTGCCATGGTAAATGCCGAACATGCATCGGATGGCCGCCCGAGTGCCTGAAGTGCTACGCCTTCTAAATAATACACTTGCTGTGGCTCCTCTCCGGGGGCGTATGTTTCGCGCAAGCTAATTAGCGTGGATAAGGCTCTCTGCGGTCGATTTAGTTGACGATAGACCTCGGCTGTTTGATAGAGTAGCTCACGATCCTTGGGCGCAAATTCGAGTGCACGGTGAAAATCTGCCAAAGCTCTGTCTTGATGACCTTCTGCTACTTCGATCTGACCCCGTAAGACCCAGCCGTCGGCCGATTGAGGATTAAGATCCAAAGTTCTTTCTGCTAGATAGCGAGCTTGATCAAGGTGATGTAATTCAAGTTGCATTTGACCAGCGCGTACCAAAAGAGTTGTATCGTTCGGGGCGCAGGTTAGTGCCTGCTCAATTTGCTGAAGCGCAATTTCATGCTCTCCGCGTCGCCACATTGTTTCAGCATAGTGACGCCGTGCCTCTACATCGACAGGGCAGGTTTTTACGGCTTCTCCCAATACCGTTTCGGCTGAGGCCCAATCACCGCGTTGCATGGCATTTAGGCCTTGCTGTGAAAGCTGCCGAGCCTGAGCAACGTCTTCCGAGACGGGGCTTTTTTTTCCCAGTGAGCGGCAACCTCCCAACAGTGAAACTGCAGCGATTACAAACAATGTCAACAGCGCGCAGCGCAATCGCAAATTGCACAGGGCAAAGTCACCAGCTCGGTGAAGCCGACATTGCGTCATGGGGATGCTGCCTCACGCGACACGCGAAAATAGGCGGCAAATGATAGCGTTGTTGTGGTTAAGGTTCAATGTCGGCCATTGGGAGTGAAGGATGCTATTCCTTTCAATTGATTAATCGATAGGATTTGAGTAGGCGATGCTAGCGTTGTTGTCATGTTTTAACCGTACGAAGCCAGCTTGGTTTGCTTCACCGCATAATTTTATTCAACTCATTTTATGCCATCTGTTTACGACAAACTTAATATTCGCTTCCAATATCCTGAGAATTGGACACTCGAAGCTGATGATGTTTCATCAGGTAAGCAAGCTGTTAGCGTTTATAGTCCTGGCGGTGCGTTTTGGACTGTCGTAACACACCAGGTCGACACAAATGCCGCCGAAATCGCTGAAACAGCCTTGCAAGCAATGCGTGACGAATATGACGAACTCGATAGCGAAGAGACCCGTGAAGAAATTTTAGGGGTCGAGATAATTGGCTATGATTTGAACTTTTATTGCTTGGACCTGACTAATACCGCCTGGATTAGAGTCGGCTGTAGTTCAAAGGCGATGTATCTGATTATTTGCCAGGCGGATGATCGAGAGTTCGCCAAAATGGCGCCGGTATTTCAGGCGATGATTACGAGCTTGCTTTCTAACTAAATAAAAAAGGGTTCGGCCGGCGGTGCGCGTTTCGCCGACCGAACCCCTGGATTACCGTGAAAAGGTGGCAAGCCCACTTTCGGGCATTTAATTGTCGCAAAATGGTGCGACGGAGCCTAAGGTTCACGGGGCTCGTTATTCTTCGCTCTTTTTGGCCCTCAGACTTCTGCGGGGAAGTCTAAGGACCAACTGGGTCGAACATGAGCGACAGTTGAATAAGCACAAGCCGTGCCATTCGGATGTGAATGATAGAAACTTGAATAAGATTAGCTCGATGAGAGCAAATTTGGCTGAATCTTATGTAAAACCCGCAAATTTTGAGGCATAAAGCCCAGCAACAGCGAGATGGGCCAAGCAACAATTGCTAGCAGCGTATGTAAGGATTACAAAGCTAGCCAAGTTCCGACGGCGAACAAGAAATACTAGGCGGACTCGTCACTAAGTCGCCGCACCGGAAGGTTCGCCTTCAAATTTAGGAGCAGGGGTCTGCTTAACAGCGCGGTCGCGGACACCTACAAACTCCAGAATTGCACGGGTGCCTGCATCTCCCAAACGTGGATTTGCCAGCCGTACCACGCGTGTATAACCGCCGGAGCGGTCTACAAAGCGAGGAGCGACGACGGAGAAGCAAAGCTTTGTAGCCTCTTTATTACAAAGCAGGCGAAGCACACGACGCCGGGCATTGACTACAGGGGCTGTTGCAGCGGCCCATTCTTGCCACTTTTTACTTTTACGCCAATTTCGCCAGGCATCGGTGTTTCGTTCGGCCTTAGGTCCTAGCTTCTCGGCAGTTTCGATTGCTGGTAAAGCATCGCGTGCAATCGTGATGCAGCGTTCGACAAGGGATCGCACTTCTTTAGCTTTAGGCAGGGTGGTGACAATACGACCTTTAACTTTAGGCGCCATTTTTTCTTCGAGATAATCGTCCTTGTCGCGCTCTGTTAAAAACAAAGCACTTGCCAAATTTCGAAATAGCGCGGTACGGTGAGAAGGTGAACGCCCTAAAACTCGGCCACGTTTACGATGTCGCATAAAAATACCCAAAAAATCATGAAGGATGAACGATAAGTTTTTTAACGGCAATTTGTTTTAAAGTGGCCGTTGTGGTTTATCGTTCGACGTTCGTGCTTTGATTAAACTCCTGCTGGCACTCGCATTCCGAGACGCAATCCCAGTTCGGTTAGCCTCTCTCGGACTTCTTTAAGCGTTGTTTCGCCAAAGTTGCGAACTTCGAGCAATTGATCTTCGGAGCGTTGCACTAAATCACGAACGGTGGAAATGTTTTCACTCTCTAAGCAATTACTGGCGCGAACTGATAACTTTAGATCGGCTAAGGTCATGCTTAGCTTTTGTTCCATTGCAGCGTCGGCGCCGCCTCCTCCGCTTCGGCCAGCGCCACCGACTCGTGCTCCTAATTCGGTGTACTGTACGAACGGATTGAGATGCTTGCGGAGAATCTTTGCGGATTCTACCAGGGCCATCTCAGGGCCCAGCGAACCATTCGTCCAAATTTCGATAGTTAATCTGTCGTAATTCGTCTTTTGGCCGACACGAGTTTCTTCAATTTCGTATCGCACTCGAACGACCGGACTGTAAACAGCATCGATGGGGATAATGCCGATTTCTTGTACGTTCGGGCTGTGTTCTGTCGCTGGTACGTAGCCACGCCCATTTTCTACGACCATTTCAAGCATGAATGGCACGTCGTCAGTGAGCGTCGCAATCACGTGATTTCGGTTGATGATTTCTACCGTATCATCGGTTTGAACATCTGTCCCTGTGATGACGCCACGCGTGTTCTTTTCGATGCGCATAATCTTCGTCTGGTCGGTGTGATTTTTCACCACCAGCGACTTGACGTTCAAAACAACGTCCGTCATGTCCTCTACGACGCCGGGCAGCGTTGTAAATTCATGCTGAGCGCCTTGAATTTTGATTTGAGTTACAGCACTTCCCTCGAGGCTAGACAGCAAGATTCGGCGTAACGAATTTCCGATGGTTACACCAAAGCCGCGCTCAAATGGCTCGGCAACGAACTTGCCATAAGTGGCGGTCAGCGTCTTGTGGTCGCAAACGACTTGGCTGGGCAACTCCAGTCCGCGCCAACGAATGTGCATATGTGCCTCCTAAATAACCGCTTGGATCGATGTGAATATAATTTTTTGCAGCAATTGGGATCGGTCGCTCACCGATGAATATTGCTGATCTATGATCGTTACTTCGAACACAACTCGACAATTAAGTTCGATTGGATACCGCCTAATGAAACATCCTCAGCCGTAGGCAGACGATTAACTCGCCCCTCCGGAATCGCTCCTTCGACGCGAGACAGAAAGTCCGGAGTGTCTCGATGGGATTCTCCTAAGCTAGTCTGCACTGCTTGTAAACTCTTGGCGCGATTCTTTGCTCGGATCACGTCTCCCACTTGCACCAAGTAACTAGGAATATCACATCGACGGCCGTTTACAGTAATGTGTCCGTGGCCAATAAGTTGCCGAGCTTGAGCGCGGGACAAGCCGAAACCCAACCGGTGAACTACGTTATCCAATCGACGTTCCAGCAAGCTCATCAAGGCTTCGCCGGTGTTTCCTTTACCCTTCACTGCCCGCTTGTAGTAGCCTCGGAATTGGCGTTCTAGCACACCGTAATAGTGCTTTACCTTCTGCTTTTCGCGCAAATGCAGACCATAATCGGTTAGCTTACCGCGGCGAGAATGCATTCCCGGAGGCGATTCACGTCGTTCGATTGCACACTTTGGCGTATCGCAGCGAGTGCCCTTTAAAAAGAGCTTCATGCCTTCACGGCGACATAGGCGGCATACAGGTCCAGTCGTTCGAGCCATACTTAATTTTGATTTTTATAGGCGTGTGATTGAGTAACTATCTGATTAATGACGAATGCAAATTAAAAACTGTCGAGGTAATCGTTCAGGATTTTTATACGCGTCGTCGCTTAGGTGGCCGGCAACCGTTATGTGGAAGCGGTGTGATATCTTCGATCGATTTAATTGTCAGTCCTGCTGCTTGAAGGGCTGTGATGGCACTTTCCCGACCGCTGCCAGGCCCTTTCACTTTGACTTCAACTTCTTTAACTCCGAACTTCGAGGCTTTTTCTGCTGCTTGTTGAGCCGCCATTTGTCCTGCGAAAGGCGTGCTCTTTCTTGAGCCCTTGAATCCGCAAGTGCCGGCGCTCGCAGAGCAAAGCGCATCTCCTTTGCTGTCGGTAATCGTCACCGTGGTATTATTAAATGTCGCCCGAATGTAGGCAATTCCTACCGTGACATTGCGGCGTGCTTTGCGTTTTTTTACTTGAGCCATGCGTTCAAGAATTTGTATTGCGAAGTGGTTTTAGTAATTGAAATCGGGCAGTTTTTATCGCGTGCAACTTTATGCTACTACAACTCCTTTACGCCTTTATTACCGGAGACCGTCAACTTCGGTCCTATGCGAGTTCGTGCGTTAGAGAGAGTTCGTTGTCCCCGCACAGGAAGTCCACGACGGTGGCGCGTGCCACGGTAGCAGTTAATATCTTTTAATCGAGCGATGTTCTGCGTTAGCTGTCGCCGAAGTTGGCCTTCGACGGTGTAGTCTTTGTCCAGCAGTGCCGCCATTCTCGCGACTTCGTCTTCATGCAAATCACGAGCGCGGGAATGTGGATCAACACCCGCTTTGTGGCACAATTCGCGCGCAACGCGGGGGCCAACACCGTATAGGTATTGAAGCGAGATGAATGTCGGTTTGTCGGGCGGAATGTCAACGCCGAGCAGACGGGGCATGTCGTCAAATTCCCTTTTAGATGTGAATGATCAAAACTGAATTAAGGCTTACCCTTGACGCTGTTTATGTCGTGGATTGTTGCACACCACGAACACCACGCCGCGGCGACGAACAATCTTGCAATTATCGCAAAGGCGCTTCACGCTGGCGCGAATCTTCATAGCTCGACACAATAATGGCAATGGATCAGGTACAATCGATTACCCACGCAGGTAACCTTGAATAGCTCGCTCTAAATACTTAACCACACAGGGATTAATCTCACTGTGCTGGCATTGCATCGGGACCGAAAGCCCATCAGTATACGGGTTAAGGCGAAAAGTATTCAAGGCCTAGAGAGGCGAATTTTTACTAAATGGCGCAATTATTGCCTACGCCTAATTGCGCTAAACGGCAGGATCTTACGGGCAAGCGAAATTGGCTTAAGGCCGGATTTGAGGCCCGTTTCTGCGATAGGCCATCAAAACGCTAGGTATTGGCTAGGCAGCCGTTTGTTGCAGGCGATCGAGCATTTCTCGGAGAACGCTGTCGTCAAACTCTTCGCCTGGTTGCGGTGGATGGGTAAGTACCCAGGGGCCATCTTTTGTCACGCCCACGGTATGTTCGAAATGGGCGCTATATCGGCCATCGTTGGTGACTTGGGTCCAATGATCGGATAGGGTTTTGGTTCGTTTTGTTCCCATGTTAACCATGGGTTCAATGGCGATCACCAGCCCAGGTTCCAGGCTAAAATCGTGATTTCGTTTCATTTGGGGACTGACAAAATTCGGCACCTGTGGTTCTTCATGCATGTCGCGACCAATGCCATGGCCAACAAAATTTTCGACAACGGAAAAACCATGATCGCGAACATATTCGCCCATTTCACGGGCAACGTCGCTCCAACGCGATTTTACTGCCATTAACTCGATCGCCAAATCCAGCACGCTGCTGGTGACATCGAGCAATCGCTGTACTTCAGGAGCGACTTTACCTACTGGATGCGTATATGCCGAATCTCCACACCAGCCGTTCACTTTGCAGCCTGTATCGAGACTTACCACATCACCTTCTTTAAGTCGCCTTTTTCCGGGGATGCCATGCACTACTTCGTCGTTTACTGAAATGCAAGTAGCGGCAGGGAAGGGAACTTTGCCAGGAACTCCTTTGAATAGTGGCACCGCATTATGGCGGTGCAAATATTCATCAATTACCGCATCGATTTCT
>CAZIGP010000223.1:0-6980 GCA_964538425.1 uncultured Pirellulales bacterium
GCTGGTTGGTGTTGTCGATGGCGGCGGAGCATTTTGCTGCGGCTTCGGTGGCACGAATGTCGATGCCGAAAGGAGCATCGGTGTGCCTGGCGTTACCGAGGCTGCTTCACCCGGCGTCCAATTCGGCGGCGCTTCGACCATCACCATGCTGCCACACTTAGGGCAGGCAAGAATCTGCCCAATCGCATCCGAGTTCGTCACTCGTAAGCTACGTTGACAGGTCGTGCAATGAATGGTGAATGGTTGCACGGATGGCCTCTTCAAACCAGGAGCGTCGGGCGTCATTTCAACCGTGAAGGCATTTCAGAGGTGCATCCACGGCCAAAAATCTTCTAGACACTTTACCGTTACTTGGACGACTCCGCGAGTTCCGCCGGCAATTTATCGCCGCGCTTAGCCGCCGCTGCCCGAGTGGTGACGAACAGCATCTCCTCACCCCCCGGCTGCTTGGGTTTAATCACATATATCAGTTTACCGTCTGGAGTGGCTTTCAGCATGATATTTTGCAGGATTTCGTGGGCGGGTTTGTCCCGCTCGTCGAGGCCGACGATCGACATATTTCGAGTTATTCCACCATCCTGCAGGTCGCGGCCTAAAATTTCGATTTTTACGCCAATATCGTCGGAGAGCAGAATTAGTGCTTTTTCCAGCGTTTCATTGGCAAAACTGAGGGTTGATTTTTGTTTCAATCGCTCTGCCACCGTTTGCAAAACGGGGTTCGTTTCGCCTGTCCCTGCATCTGTGCCGGCCAATGTCCCGGGTGGGGTAGTGGATGCCGTTCCGCCGTTTTCTGCCAGTGCCAGTTCGGTGCCAATGGCCAAGTTATGAGCGGCCGACGCAGGGAGATAGCATCGCAATATCGATTGATCCTCTTCGCTGCCCGCACGGGTGTATTGCTCTAATGCCTTAATCATTTGAGGGAATCGCATCAGCACCAAACTGCTGTATTCGTGCGGCTTCAGGCTGGCGATCCATTGTTCGATGGTTTGAGGCAATTTTGCCAACCTCGCTTTGGCTTGATCGGCGGCCATGAACGGGATGGCTTCGGGGGAGTTGAGCATTCGCAGTTCGAGAAACAGCGAGTTGCCAGCCAGATGAGCGCTCAGTTCCAGGCCGCGACTCGTATCGCTGAGAAATGTTCGCGCCGGTTGGATAAGGTTTTGCAATGGCCCGGCAAAGATCTCCGATCCACTACGTAGTGCGACGCTTGGCAACAACAGTAATGTTGCTAGACGTTCGTCGTCGGTGACTTCCAGCAGTTTTTCCAGTTCCAAGCGAAGTGGCGGCGCTTTGCCAGATTGCTGAATGACGTCTTTAATTTGGGCTGCCGGGCCGATGACGAGTGTTTTTCGTTCATCCTTGGTGGGGAAGTAAGCTGTACCCAATGGCGTTTGATAAATTTGTTCGGCGCCTTCTTTTGTTGCTTGTGCATTGCCCCACAGGGCAATGAGCGAATCGATTTCTCGCGGCGCCGAGAACCGGACTACATACATGGGCACGAGCGGCCAACCACCGGCACCGGTCGATTCGGCCGTGAGCGGATCGACCCAGGCGATGGTCAATCGTTCGATTTCGGCCAAAGGTCCAGCCGTCGATTCCAATTGTCGCCGGGCGATTTCGCTGCTTGGCCCGAGGGCTGCCAACAGTTTTTCGCCTTCGGGGTGCTTTACCAATTCAGCCGGTCGTAAAAGCAACAATGCCTGCGCGGCCGGAGCGATGTATTCGCGCGACCAGGGAACGCCAATAGTTGGCGATGTCCATAGTGTACTGCCATCGTCGGCGACAACCGTTGGACTGAGATCATTCACTTCGTCCGTAATTTCTTGGCTTTCCCCATTGGCGCTCGAAGCTGCATCTGACACCGGCGTCACCGTATCGTCATCGGTTTTTGGATCGGTGGTGGGCGTGTTTTCTGTGACTTGTTCTGCAACTTGAACGCGATTGGTGAACCAATAGGCCAATCCACCGACCATCGCACAAGCTAACAATCCACCTGCAAGCTTCAAGAGGATTCGTCGTTGTTGCTTGTGCCGATTATGAATACGTTCGGTAACTTTTGAAGCCGATTCGCCAGATTTTACGGGAGGGATAAATACTGCTTCGTGATCAAATTGCGACGTGTTCGATGGAGCGTTCAAATCGTCGAAATTAAAACTCGGTTGCTCGCGGGGAATGTTTGCGGCCGCCGCCATGGCAGAGATAGGATCCAGTTCATTGGGAACTGCTAGGGTTTCAACCGGCGTGGGATGTTGGGACGGGGAGATTGCCGTGGCCGGTGTCGCATCCATGCCTGCCGCAACTGGCGGTGCAGGAGTTTGTGGCAGCAAAGGTACAATCGGCTGCTGCTGCAACCATGCTACATACTTCGCTTGCGTGGGTGGGACTGGCGAAGGAGGCAAGGATAATTGAGCTGCATCAAATTGATGTAGCAGGCCACCTAGCGCATCAACGACAAGTTGCGGATGCTGATAGCGCAAGGCAGGGTTTTTTGCCGTCATGGATGCCAGCACGTGAGATACCAACGGGGGCACGTCAAAAGATTCAAGCGATGGCAATGTCGAGGTTGCATGTTGCCGCAGCTTCGTACGGACGTCTCCGCCGGGAAATGGCGTTCGACTCGTAATCAATTCAAACAGCGTGCAGCCTAAGGCATACACGTCGGTCGAGGCACTGGGTGCTTGGCCAGGTTGTGTTAATTCCGGCGCTAAATAATCGGCGATGGTTGTCAGCCAAAGGGGATCGGCGGCGGCGAAGTTAATCGGCGCGGGCAACGCGAGTGGATCGCGCGCCAAAGGAGGCAAAAGCAGTTTGGCATTTTCTTGCCGATCGAGCCAAATATTGGCAGGGCGAACCTCGCTGTGCAATTGACCGACCTCGAGCAAGCGGACTAAACCTTGTGCGGTTTGTCGCACAATTCTTGCCGCGTCGGACCAACGTAAGGCACCGCCTTTCAAACGCTCTGCCAAACTATTGCCTCGCACGTATTCCAACACGGCGAACTTGTAGGAGCCGGTGTCGCAAACTTGATAAACCTGGCACAAGTGCGGATGTAGCGCGCGCGACAGAACCGCCATTTGTTGCAAGATGATTGACCACCAGTGTGGATTTTGCGTGGCCTGTCCTGTGAAGAAAGACAAGACAACCTGATGCCGTGTGGCAGGATGAATGGCTTTGAATGTGCCTTTGAACGGACCGCTATGACGATCGTAGACGACGTAATCGCCGAAGCGAAACGGCCCGGGACGCCCGGCCATGAGCACTTTGGCTTGATACCGGCTCACGACACCATTGGCCACCAGCCATTCGGAAAGCGTCGTCGAATTGCCTTGCGTTTCGGCCCCTTTGACTTTCGCAAATTTTTCTTTCAGCGGATGCAACTGCTCATTGGTCGCCAAACGGCTTTCGACGAGCAGTTTCCAAAATTCGTGAACCGAAACGGGCATAGCGGGATTGGGTAAAACGCACGAAGGGCAGTTTGTTGATGCTGATTCTTTAGTTTAACGTGGTCGGGATCAGGAGTCAGCAGTGTCAGGGGGCAGGAGTCAGGAAGACGAGCTATTCGTGGTTCTTCCTCCTGCACGGGCCGCTGGAATCCTGATATTTTAAATCGCTGAGAATATTACCTCGGAGCGAGCGGCCATGAAGCTTTTTATCCACCGAGTTCAATTGCCTCTGCGGCATACATTTACGATTTCTCATGGTTCGACCGATGTGCAGGAGAGTTTGATCGTTGAGCTGTGCGAGGGTGACATCCGTGGTTATGGTGAGGCGACGCAATCGGACGGCTATTATCGTGTTACTTGCGAGGGCATGCAAAGTGCGATCGAGGCTGCTCGCTCGGCCATCGAAGGAGATGAGCTCGACGATCCTGCAGCGCTTTGGAATCGCATCTTTCCGAAGCTCGGTCATGATCGGTTTGCGTTGTGTGCCGTGGATGAAGCCGCACACGACTTGTGGGGGAAAATCCGTGGCGCGCCAGTGTGGAAATTGTGGGGGCTGCATACCGACAAATTGCCAATCAGCGATTATACGATCGGCATCGACACGATCGACAAAATGGTTGCCAAACTGAAAGAGTTCGATGGATGGCCTATTTACAAAATCAAACTTGGCACCAAGAACGATTTGGAAATTATTCGTGCGCTGCGAAAACATACCGATGCCATCTTCCGCGTGGATGCCAACACTGCTTGGACCGCCGAGCAAACCATCGAATACTCGCGAGAGCTGAAAAAGCTCGGCGTTGAATTTATTGAACAGCCACTACCAGCGGACCGGTGGGATGATCATCGCCGCGTGTACCGCGAATCAGCGTTGCCGATCATCGCGGATGAAAGTTGCATTGTGGAAGAGGATGTTGAGCGCTGTGTTGGCGCTTTTCACGGTATTAACATTAAGCTGGTAAAAGCCGGTGGTATGACGCCGGCACGGCGGATGATCGAAACCGCACGTGCGAACAAACTGCAAGTGATGATCGGTTGCATGACCGAATCAAGCGTAGGCATTTCGGCCATTGCTCAACTGTTGCCGCTCTTGGATTACGTCGACATGGATGGCATTGTTCTGATCGCCAAAGATGTCGCCAGCGGAGTGAAGCTTGATCATGGCAGACCGATTATGCCGGAGGTGAATGGGAATGGGGTGACGTGGTTAACCAGCAATTAGCGATTAGCCAAAAACAGCCCTCACGCAAAAGCTTCTTGCGTTGTTGCAGTTGGAGGCAACCGTGACTAACCCACCGACTGAATCATGGACGGAAGTGGCGCTGCGAAGATTGCGTACTTTGAGACCGGTGCATGCCGTCTTCGTGGCGCAAATTTCGGCCTAAGTTCGCTAGGTTAACTATTGTACAAATGTTTAAAATAGGCTTGAGGCCTGAGACCCGAGGCTTTGAGGTAAGATTGTGCAATCAGGACATAGGTAACAGATTTGATTTAGGACAATGGTGGCATGCATGAGGCGAGTATGCGGCTTTTCTTCCAGGCTTCTCTGCGGAGTGATCGTGTAATTTAGGAATTCTGCACTGGGTAAGAGTAACCGAATCATCCGCGAATTCGCACCGACTTCACTGATTCGGGAGCCGGAAACTTCAGTTTGGTGATCAGCTTGGGGATGCAAAAGTGTGGCAGTTTTCTTGAATGCGATAGGGTGTTTGCCGCCTGCTCCTTGCTTGATTCTGCGCCGAGCGTGGGGTACATTCGCAGCCACATTGGTGACGGTCGAATGGAGTTACGTCGTGCTGTTGAATTCGTGAGAATTCAGCGACGAAATAAGACGACCTGTTCAAAGCAAATTAAGATTATCGCACTTAGATCTTCTTCACATCACACTATGGCCAAGAAAAAAGTTCGCGTTGCGATTGTCGGTTTAGGATTTGGAGCTGAGTTTATTCCGCTTTATCAAGGGCATCCCAATGCGGAGATGTATGCGATCTGCCGCAGGAACGAAGCAGAGTTAAACAAAGTCGGCGACGTGTTCAAAGTGGAGAAGCGGTATGCAAAGCTGGAAGACGTGCTGGCGGATCCAGATGTAGATGCCGTGCACATTAACTCGCCGATTCCCGATCATGCGGCTCAAACGATTGCATCGCTCAACGCAGGCAAACACGTGGCTTGCACCGTGCCGATGGGCACATCAATCGACGAGTGTCGCCAGATTGTTGAAGCCCAGCGCCGTAGTGGTAAAAATTACATGATGATGGAAACCGTGGTTTACAGCCGCGAGTTTTTATTTGTTAAGGAAATGTACGACAAAGGCGAACTTGGACGCATTCAATTCTTGCGCGGCTCACATCAACAAGACATGGACGGTTGGCCAAATTACTGGCCTGGCCTGCCGCCGATGTGGTATGCCACGCACTGCGTCAGCCCTTGCTTGGCGCTGATGGGCAAACTGGCCGAGAGTGTGGTTTGCCACGGCTCAGGTCGCATTCGTGAAGAACTAATCAAGCACTACAACAGCTCGTTCGCCATCGAGACGGCCACTTTCAAGATGCGCGACAGCGACGTGGTTGCCGAAGTGACTCGCAGTTTGTTCGACGTGGCCCGGCAGTATCGCGAAAGTTTTGATGCCTACGGCGATAAGAAAAGTTTCGAGTGGCAGCAAATCGAACATGAAAAGCCGACGATCCACACCAAGAACACGGCTGACACGCCACGCACCGAAACAGAAATTCCGCAGCGTGTGAAAGTGCCCGATTACGCTCACCTGCTGCCGAAAGCCATTCGCAAGTTTACCAAAAAAGGCGTGTACGACATGGAAGGCACCCAGCACCTGTCGTTCACCCAAGGCGCCGGCCACGGCGGCTCGCACCCGCATTTGATGCATGAGTTCGTCATGTCGATCGTCGAAGGCCGCGCGGCGCGTCCCGACGCCGAAACCAGCGCCAACTGGACAATGACCGGCATTTGTGCACACGAATCGGCCATGAAAGGCGGCACCCGTGTGGAAATTCCGCGGTTTTAATGTCCAACACTAGATCCACAAAGCAACACAGCCCGGAGTTTTTCAACTCCGGGCTGTGATTGGTTGCTTTCAAACTCTCAACAGTTCTCGAGCTGTATCTGCCAGTCTTAGAACTGGTAGATCAAGTCGACACCGTAGAGGAACTGATTGTTGGCTGTACCAGCGTTGTATGGGCTGGTGACAGGCACCGCAGCGTTTTGGTTTGGCAAGCCTTGGTACCAGTCCCAACGAACTTCCGGACGCACGATCAGGTTGCCGTTTGGCTTCCAGTTCAAGCCCGCGGTGATTTCATAGAAATCGCCAGGGAAGCTGGCACCGGCAATCGCGTTGCCCGGACGTAAGCCGGTAACACGGTAGCCGTCGACGTCGCGGAACCATTCGGCTCGCACGCCCGCGGTCCAGCAGCAGTTGATCTTATAGAACAGGTATTGGTTGATACCGTACCACTGGGCATTATCCTGACCCGTCGGTGCACGGTCTTGATGGCCTAAGTCGTGCTGCAACACATAGGTCCA
>CAZIGP010000224.1:0-6559 GCA_964538425.1 uncultured Pirellulales bacterium
GGGCTGATTTCTTCGTAGAAGGCGTCGCAAAACTTAAAAAGGACTATGGTATTAATGGTTTGTATCTTGATGGAACAGCCTCTCCAATTGGCTGCTGCAACTATCGGCATGGCTGCGGCTACATTGATAATTTCTTCCAATCAATGGAAACACCTGGTCAGATCAAACGCACGTATCCTATTTTTGCTGTTCGTGATTTAATGAAACGTATCAGGACAATTTTTCCTGAAGAGCAAGGCGGAGTCATCGTGGTTCATAATTCGTCCTGTCTGATAATGCCTACGGTCGGTTTTGCCTCGTGTTATATGGACGGCGAAAATATTGCTAATATGAAGCCGGGACATCCAACTGATGTTTTGAGTCTTGCTGCTTTTCGTGCAGAATTTATGGGCAGAAATTGGGGTGTTCCGAACTTGCATCACAATGGAGATAGTAAGGCTCTTAACACTGAGCAGTGTTTTGCGATTTCCCTACTTCACCAAGTTATTCCTAAGAACGATAGCACTGTTGCAGGTCAGGTTATTACTAGCAGGTACTGGAAAATTTTTGAAGACTTCAATGCCGATATCGCCGAGTTTTTTCCATACTGGTCGACCAGTTCTCATGTGAAAGTTTCTAATCCGGATGTTTATGTGAGCTTTTTCCGACGGCTCGATAACGGCTCTATGCTGCTGATGGTTTCCAATCTTGGACGAGTCGACTTGCCTGATGCGTCTGTTACTATTGATTATTCGGCATTGAAGTTGGCCGGTATTAATGGGTCAACCGGTACAATCTTCAGATATAGGCGGCCTGACGAAAAGATCGGCGTTGACTCTTCCGGTACGATAAAATTACCACTGCCGATGTGCTCGCCGGTGGTAATTCATTTAAAGCGGCAACAAAATGTCAGGTAAGAAAAGTCCTGATTGTTTAGCAATACTAAACCTAAACAAGCGAACCCGGAATCCTTTTCGCGTTGGGAGCACGCAGGAAATGGCCGTGGGATGCTCGGGCGTCGGCGAATAGCTTCGAATTTATGGATCAAACATCAGTCGTGTACTTTTTTGGGGTTGGTCGTTGCAACATACCGGAGTATCAAGACTCCGGCTTCGAATGATCCCTTGCTCCAGGCGTGCAGTCGATCGACCCACCGGAGGAAGACACCGGACTACGGATCTAAAGTCAAACTCTGCCGGGCTCTGGCCCGCGAGACGCCTCTCAGTACATCCGTGGAATTCTAGGCTGGCAGTGTCCGTTCGGACTGCGCTGGTGCTGCCAAGAAGTCACGCTGCGCAATCATTCATCGCCAAGCATAAAAAGCCGACTCGGCAAGTTGCTCCTGCTGGCAAAACGCCCGTACCGACAACGCGCTGTTTTGCTACCGCAGCAACACATTCCGCCAAATGCTTCCTTCAACGCATTCCGCAAATGATTCGCCACAGGACATCTCAAAGTTCGAGATAACGCTAACATCGCAGGTCGGGACTACTCTGGAAAGAATGTGCGGTTGGCGGAACGCAAACGCTAAACCGTTAGGATATTTATTATCAAAATGATAGAGATATCTCTAAAAACTGGGTAATTCCATATGTCCATAATCAAAAAAGCAGGCGTGGAACAATTCGTCGAAATTTTAGTTGGCTTTCTGCATAACAATGTCTACTTTGATCCCGCTTGAGCTCCTGCAAGAAGTTGTTGGGCACGATCATCTACGACGCCAGAGTTGATTACTTGTTGCATTGCTATTGCAACGGCTTTAGGGTCTGAAGCGACAAGCTTGCCAGCGATCCTTATTGCGGCATCCGCAGAGGCTTCCTTCAGAGCTGGATACTGCAAGTACGAAACCGCCAATTCCAATGTTACAGCAGATGAAATGCGGGGTAGGATACCAAGAGCCAATTGCTTTTCCTCATCTCGTTGAGA
Organism: uncultured Pirellulales bacterium; assembly: GCA_964538425.1. Classification (GTDB taxonomy): domain Bacteria; phylum Planctomycetota; class Planctomycetia; order Pirellulales; family JADZDJ01; genus JADZDJ01. The sequence continues at coordinate 1,906 of CAZIGP010000224.1, forward strand.
AATTTGCATGGCCTTGCGGAAAAACTCGATCCGTTCATTGTCGGGCAACTGCAATTGTCGTGCTATTCTTATATACCCACGAAGGGCTCGAATGCGATACTTTGGATCAGAATCGTTTACTGCGATATCTAAAAGCGACGGTGCAGCTTCGGAGTTGGGCCATTGGCCAAGTTCTTTTGTGGCTGCGTCTTTCACTTTGAGATCCGTTGATTTAGAAGCCGATGTAACGCAATTCAAAGCTGTTGGACCACTTATCTGGCCGAGAAGCTTTAGCAAATAAGATTTACTTAAAGAAGGGGCACTATCTAACCGCGCAGCAAGCCGAGCAGCGCAGTCATCGCGATTCGTCGTTCGTTGAACAGTGGCTTCTAAAGCAGCTTGAGCGGTTTCTGATTCCGCAGACTTGGTCTCTGCAAGAGCGTAATTCAACAGTATCTCTAACTCGTTAAGATCAGCCAACTGACCGAATGCTGTTAGTGCAGCGCAGCGGATTGTCTCATCTGAATCAGCTAAAAGCGATACTACAATTGGCTTAGCAGTCAGAATACGACGAGCACCGGTTAGCTCTAATAATACTACTTTCGACTTGCTATCGGCTTCTTTCAATCGGATTGCGATGGCATCATTGATTGTGTCACCTTGAAGCGTTTGAAGACGTCGTCGGGCCAAATCAGCTACAAAACTATCTTCTAACGCAGCCTCAATCAAAATTTCGGCTGTCGAATGATCTCCCTGCTTTGCTAATACTTCAATCGCTGCTGCACGAACAGCCTCTGAGGGACTTTTGACAGCAGTCAGCACAGCCGACAACGGCACATTGTCAATTCGATCGGCCAGAGCCATTAGCAATAACGCTTGGCGCGGGGGCGACATGTCAGCTAACTCAATAGCTAAAACCTCACTTACGTCTTTGCCCTCCAGTTGACGGGCTACAGCTAGGCCCAGCTCGAAATCATCTTCATCGGGTGAATGAAACTGGGTTAGCAACAGTTCGAGAGCCTTAGTTTGCTGCAGTCGAAATTGACCAGCCAATGCCGCCAAACGCAGATGCTTAGGGACCTTGCTTTTACTAACCAACTGATAGATTGCTAGTGCTTGGGAATTCTCTGCTGAGGCAATAAGTCGATCTGCACACACGAGGCATGCTTCAGCCACAGCAGTTTTCCCGTGTAAGTCCTTATTTAATGCTTCGGTAAGATGCTTAGAAGCTTGAACCGTGCCGATTGCACCAAGGGCACGAGCGGCGGCGGTGGCGATGGTTGCATCATTGTTGTCCAGAAGCCTATTCAGGTATGAAATTGCAAGCACGTCGCGCCTGCGACCGATGGATTCAAGTACACCTACTAATTGGCGTCCATGTAATTTGCCTGCAGCTTCGCGCAATGCTACGTCAACCGATAGATCTTGGATGCTCTCTAAACCACAACGAGCATATGCATTGAGTGTCTCCTCAGATAATAGCGCGGCTAATGCAGGCACTGCCTCTTTTGTACCCACCAATGCCAAGCGCTGGCAGGCCTTAGCCTTGTCAAAGACAGTAGCTTGAGGATTCTTTAGCACCTCCATCAGTTTCTCAGGTGACATTACTAATATGTGCTGTGCGTTATCCTGAGCAAAAACTGCACAACACAGTTTCATAGTAAGAATTGTTGCAATTATCGCAGTAAGCCGAACGTGCATGTTAATCTCCGATGTATTGAGGAAGCACCTGGGCACGATATCCACCGCGGGCGCGATAATAAGCAATCAAAACCAAGTAACAAATCAGCATGACTCCAGGAAAAATGGCCACGGTTGCCAGCGCGCTCTTTTTGGCTTCAGCTTCGATCCGCTGAATCGCTTGACGATCAACTTTTTCTAGTTGTAGGACTTTTTCCGGATCGACTGCTCGATAAGCGCCAAACACGCTTGTCTTTTGCGTGCTGACGTAAGCGAGAACTCCGGGTAGTTCGGCATGAAGTCGACGTTCGATAGCTTGATCCTGGATATAACCCAAAAACACTGCTCCAATAACACCCACACCTAATGCACCAACTGCGCCGGTAGCATTCAATGTCAGCGCGCCCCCCTTGGGAAACTGCTCGGCCACAACTCCCAACATGGTCGGCCAGAAAAATGTTTTCCCGAAGCCATAAAGCGTGGCAGCTGCCAGGATCATCGCGCCAGTCGCTTGCGACAGGGCCACTAATCCAAGTGCAGCTAGCAATGAACTTGCAGCCAACAATCCCAGCGGAGACAACTTGTGAACCATGGGGCCGGCGAAAAACCGCAAGATCATCATAATTAACGACGTGTATACGATGACCCAGCCAGCCTGCAAATTGAGGTCCGCCATTTCAGGTTCCATCAATGGCGTGATCCAACTATCAGTGCCCAGTTCTGTGGTAGCCAATGGAATCATTATCAGCAGCAGGAAAATAAATATCGGACGGCCCCACGTTTGTACGTAGACCGCAAAAGCCAATAATAACCCGGTGCCGACCGCTAATTGAACTGCGTTAGAAATCTCAAACACTCGGCCGAGCTCGCGGATAAGTAACGCGATGACGATGAATGCTCCCAGCCCACCAAATTCCTTGAGCATGTCGCGATACGAAACTCCCGCTGCAACGCGTTCGCTAATCGGAAATCGACAACCCAGCATGAGCAGACCATAAACGGCCGTCGGAATGAGGATCAAACCGACCTTCCAATGCCAGGAGATGGGATATGCAAGCAACCCGCCGATTAATCCGGTTGGAGCCATCGAGATGGCAATCAGCCCACCGATGACTAAGCCTCCTGGCCAACCAGCATGCAGGATATTAAGCCATTTGGTTTTTTCCTTAACAAATAGTGTGGCGACCACGGGATTGACGACTGCCTCCACGGTGCCATTTCCCAAAGCCACAATTAAGTTGCCCCAATACAGGCTCCAATATCCTCTCGCTGCAATAGTAATAATGGCTGAGGCCACGTGGCACATAAAGGCAAAGATCATGGCGCGGCCATAGCCGATCCGATCGATCACTAAGCTAAACAGCATCATGCTGACGGCAAACGGCCACAGGCCGACACCAAAAAGCTCACCCTTCTGAGTTTCGTTAAGTCCGAATTCGTCAGCCCATTCGTTCATCACAATCGTTCGCACGATGAAGCCAAATGCCGTGGCAATAAGTGCCACAAAGCATGCCCAGAACAATAAACGATGCTCTTGATTCTTCATGGTTTCATTCGTCCCTGAATGCATTTCGCACAAGTGCAATTACTCATTATGTCTAACCCTTTTTGACTAGTTCACCAGCAACCTGGTCAAAGAATTGAATGCATTGTGCAATGTCTGGCAGCGAATTATCCTCATGATATTCATACTCGACCATAAATACTGGTTTGATTTTTTGACGATGCACCTCCGTAAGCATTGCTCGAACATCGCATACGCCTGTTCCCCATGGTACGTCATGCGTACCCGAACCGATCTTGTCCATATCGCGGAAGTGGAATCCGAGGAGCCTCCCTTCAAGCTTCTTGATACAATCGAGAGGGACCAATCCTTCGCGTGCCCAGTGACCAATATCTCCAGAAGCTCCAATCCGTTTACTGCGCCCTTCGCAAACTTTTAATACTGTATCTGGATTCCAGTAGGGTGTCGGCTTAGGATGGTTGGCAATGTACAGGTTAATATCATATTCCTTACACCATCTATCGATGGTTTCCAACTTATCCTTGGGAGGTTCTGTTGTAAGCATCTCTACATCCATTTCCTTACAATAGTCAAATACTGCTCGGGTAGTGACTACGTCAAAATGTCCAAGAAGCTTCACATTCGAGTCAGCCAATTTCTGTTTGAGTTCTTTTCGTACTGCGGCGGGCATATCGAATCGATAAGACTCAGCTGAATCTGGCCTAAGCTTCTGGCCACAATAGGACTCAATGTATTTGAGCCCTAAAGATGCAGTTTTGTCGATTGATTCGTACAATGTCGACGTCTTGTGAAAGGTCCAGGTCTGAATTCCTAGACGCCAACCAAGCTTGTCTGCGTTAGGGATCCCCTGAGGCTTTTCCGCCGCAGACAGATGGAAGCCTCCAAATCCTGCAAATCCAACTCCAGCACAAACAAAAGCAGTAGACTTAATAAAGTCTCGACGGCCAATTTCGTCTCGCATAGTTAAAATCCTTGTGATCTTGTAAAAGTGTCAAAATGTGATTGCTTAAAAGCATTGATCAAATCGAAAGCACAAGGCAACCATGGCCATGTATTTGTTCCTGCTATTCAATAAACGGCGAAGGTCACAAATCATGCTCATAGTTGGCATTGCAATGCTTCAATACTCACTCAATTCTCAACAATCCACTGGTCTTGGTTGATGACTTCGAACACATATCCACTTACCGGCTCCTGAAAAAAGAACCGTTCAAACGGTGTTGGGCGAATTGGATTTATGAGTATTCCACCGCAGATTTGTAGCCGTTCTTTAAGAGCTTCTATGTCGTGTCCGTCGTGAAAGAATGCTAAGTGTCGTCCGAATTCTCGCTCAAATGGTCCAGGTTCGAAGTCGGGTATGTTAATAATGTGAAGCTGCTGAGACCGATCTCTCTGCGACGAGATATCAATCCAAGCAACTTCGATTGGCACATTCGATGGTAGGTCGATTCGTTGCCAGCCTATTGTTCG
>CAZIGP010000224.1:6569-6980 GCA_964538425.1 uncultured Pirellulales bacterium
GGCATAAGCCATACTACTCATCGGGTGCAGGGGGCAATTTGCGGCTTCGTCAAATGAACCACGGATCTCGCACGGCGCGACTGCGCATACGGTTTGCTTCATCATCGTTAATAAATTCCATTTTGATAGGATCGAGCTGTAATGAACGACCAAGTTGCCAAGCAATATAGGCGGCATGGCAAATAATGTGACTGCGCGCCACAACGTCGGCATTAGCCCGTGGCGGCCGACGAGTTCGCACAGACTCTAAAAAATTCTTCACATGTTCGACCTCTGCAGCATTTACATGAGGGAACTGCTTTTGCTGTACTTGCCGTCGGCGGGTTGAGAACTCCATTCGCCCACTGTCACCAGTTTCCAACCAACCGCTTTCGCCTTCGAGCCGCACACTGCATGTTCCTAGCCCCATCC
>CAZIGP010000225.1:0-6946 GCA_964538425.1 uncultured Pirellulales bacterium
GGCGGATATCACGGGTGACGGCGTATTGGACGTCATTACTGCTCCCGGCGCCGGTCGCGTTGGTGAAGTGAAAGTTTTCGATAGCGTTTTGATGGCAGCGCAGGCCAATGGGCAAAAATTGGTTGAATCGCCGAATTCGGGCCAGTTTCCATTCGCTGGCGCTTCCATTGTGCCTGAGGGCACAAGCTATCGTGGTGGACTGCATGTAGCCGCCGGCGATATCAACGAGGATGGCGACGTTGAAATTGTCACTTCGCGGTTAACCGGTCGAGGAAAAGTTCGCATTTTTGAAGTGACCGCGGCTCTTGATTTTAAACGGCTTCGTACCTTCACGCCTTATGGGCCGAACGAACAAGTAACAAACGGTGCCACCGTTGCCGTTGGCGACGTGGATGGCAATGGGCGAGATGATATCGTCACTGCGCCAAACGCTGGCTCGGCGGCGCGCATTGTCGTTTGGAATTGGAATGAAGGGACCGTTGAGCGTGTAAGGAAATTCTTGGGTTTTGAGTCGAACTTCAAGGGGGGCGTCTCACTGGCTGTAGGCAATGCTGGCGGTGATGGTCGGGAAGAAATCTTTGTTGGCGCAGGCGCAGGTGGTGGCTCTCGTATTCGAGTTTTCAATCAGTTTGGTACGTTGCAGAACCAATTCAATGCGTATACCAGTGGCAATGTAGATGCTCCCGTGCAGTTGGCTGCTAGGGCAAGTGCGCCAGACGACCTTGTTTCGTTGTATCTAGCACAAGGCAACGATGGCCGCACCCATCGTGTTCGAATTCTTAGTCCACTAACAGGAAGTTTGGTCGATTCATTCTTGGAAACCGCACCTGATTTCGGCGGTGGAATTTCAATGGGATAAGAGAAAAGTCAAATTAAAAGGTGAAGTTATTCGTTCTAGGATCTGCAAATTCACAACTTGTAGCCAGGAACAATCAAGGGGTTCGATTACCAACACAAAATTAGATTGACTTCTACCTCTTCACTAATTATATCGTGGTAAGGTTTTGTTCGATTTCGGCATCTGAGGAGACGGAAAATGAAAAGGCGTGATTGGCTACGTAGTTCGCAGCGAAATAATCGCAAGCTAGGCCGTCGACTCACCATGGGTGAAATGCTTGAGCCGCGTCTCGCGTTGACGTGGGCTGCGGTTCCGTCGCCGAGCATCCCGGCGCCTCCGCCAGGTGTCACTAACCTGGTGCTCAATTCCAATAGCGACGCAAGCTACAACGATAAGATCGAAAACAACGAAATCGATTACTATCAATTTCAAGCTACTTCCACAGGTCCCTATGTTATTTCGGCCAAGACGCCTAACAGTAGCTTAGATACCGTGCTGGGAGTGTTTTCTTCGACCGGTAAACGGCTGACATTTAACGACAATATTTCCAGCACGAACAAAGACAGCCAAGTTGCCTTTAACCTTATCGACGGTGCAACGTACTTTGTCGGCATCACGAATCGGGTGGCAGATAAGAGTGGCACATACACGTTGCGGATCGATGGTCTTTGGGCCACGCCGCCAGATGACAGTTTTGAAGAAAACGATAGTAAAGCAATTGCCAAAGATTTGGGAATCGTTAAGGCTCCTAAAACGATAAAAAATTTGGGGCTCCGAGATGCTGCAGATTGGTACAAGTTTACCACAATTAATACGGGGAATTTCAATCACTCGGTCTCGATCGATTTTCAACACGATCGAGGCGACCTCGAGTTGGAACTCCACAACGGTAGCAAATTGATCGCGCGATCTAATGGAGTTGGTAATCGAGAGACGATTTCTCTGAATGGTTTAGCCGCCGGTGCTTATTTTGTACGCGTCGTTGGTTTCAAATCAGCGTTTAATCCTAATTATAGCTTGACAATCAATCCTCCTACGACTCCGCCGCCTCCAGAAACGCGTGAGTTGGTAGGATATTCGTTGAAAGTAACCGACGATACGAATTGGGATGAAATTATTTCCGTCCAGGCTAAGGTGAGTAATCTCGGCACCGTTGCAACAGGGGACTTTAACGTACAATGGTATTTGTCGGAAGATTCGAAAGGTTCGGCTGATGATATTTTGCTAGAACGTACGCAAGGTTTGGGTAATTCCTACCTTGTAAAAGGTATTGCTCCTGGTGGCACTAGCTTCTCTATCAATGCGAATTTGCAACTGCCTGAAGTCATTCCTGCCGACTGGGAAGGTACATTGTTCTATTTGATCATGAAGACCGACGTTAATAATGAAGTCGTTGGTGAAGTCAGCGAATTAAATAATTTTGGTCAGGCGGGACCATCGCGTGATCGCGTACCATTGGCTTTTGGCCGCAAGACCACTGCCGACGGCGGATTCAATATTGATTTGCAAATGACGGTGCTGACTCCTACTCAGCGCACCATTATGAAAGCCGCTGCGCATCGCTGGGAGCAAGTAATCGTCGAAGATGTACCTAATGCGGTTCTCAACGGCCAAGTCATCGACGACATCGTCATCACCGTAAGTTCTCAACTTATTGATGGTCCCGGCACGGTTCTTGGACAAGGAGGACCTTCAGCCGTCCGCGAGGATACGGAAATACCGGCCTTGAGTGCTTTGCAGTTTGATGCAGCCGATGTCTTTGGCATGGAAGAGGACGAAAGCTTATACGAAGTAGCCTTACACGAGATTGGCCACGCATTGGGATTATTCTTCATTCGAAGTGATGATTTCATCGAAGAAGATATGGATGGTAATCCAATCTTCACCGGCGCGAATGCATTGGCAGCCTACTGTGAGATTTTTGGTTTGGATCCTGAAATGACGGAGGGCGTGCCGATGGATGATATCGGTGCCCATTGGAATGAAGATGTTTTTGGCGATGAACTAATGACACCCGAGATTGCACCTGGAGACTTGGCACCCATCTCGGCGGTAACGGCAGGAGCGTTAATTGATTATGGATATAACATTGATCCAATGCAGCTCAATCCCTATCTTACAGCTGCCCTTACTTCGTCGCTTTTCGCCGCGAGCTATGTGACATCTTCCCATGGTCCATACGCACTGACAGCAGCTTCCCCGCCGCAACCATTACAAGCAATAAACGCTTCTTCAGTGCCTTCACCTGCTGCCGGGATTGCCGTTGGTCAATTTCTTGTGGTGGGACTCGGTATCAATACTCCAGACCGTTCTGAGAATGCTGTAGGCTTCAAACTCACTAACCTCCCAGAACCTACACAAGAAACTCGTGTTTCAAAAAATGCTGCGGCAGTTGATTGGTTGATGGCAGCATCCCCAACCGCAAATGATTATCACCATGATCATGACAATCCAAATGATGCCTATGAGCTATCTACTTTGGAATCAGGCCTAGGTGTTAGTTGGAGCTTATAACCTACAAATATTTGCTCCAGAGCTCCCAAAATGGTCGTTTTTTGGGCTTAACAGTAAAAGAAGCGGATGCCTTCCTACTTATTTCAGTCTATTTTCTACCCCCATTTGGGTTTACGGCCTCCATTCGACTCCGAAACTTACCGCTTGCTACGGGGTTGTATAAGACAATTATAACCAGCGTCCGCTGAAAATGGCGGTTGTCATTACTTGACAGCACGACTTGCGGTAATGAGACTGAAAATATGCGTAGCTTTAAGGGGCGCTGCGCATTGCAAAAACTCCAACCTACCGGAACACCTTCTTTGAGTCATAGCAGAAATCGGTTCATGGCAGAACCGATTCCCTTTGCTGTCGTTGGCAGGAAGCCTTTATCAAGAAGATATTAGTAGTTCCTCAAGTATTCCCTTCCATTTTCTTACTCCGACAGTAAATACCATGGCACTGGAACAGAACACTTTAATTTCCTCCTTGAGTTCTCGTACTCGGCATAACAAAAGCATGAATAAGTCTTTATCGAGATGGAATAAACGAAAATTGCAAGCCGCCCGTCAAATTGGAGTGGAGCAACTTGAAGACCGCCGAATGATGGTGAGTCGTGTCTACCTTGATTTTGGCAATGCGTTTCCAACTCAGACGGCAGCACCATATGCTGGCTTACAAGTGTTGACCGGCGTAACTCCCGCAGCACTCCATGCAGCTTTGACGGGAACCGGGAATGGAAATACGTTTAAAGAAAACCTTGGGGTTTTTGGAGGCGGTGGACCATACGATTTGGTGAGCTTCAACGACATGATTAACCTGTTTAATCCAACGTTGGTTCCATCCGATTCGACCACGTTAGCTCGGGCGATTACCAGACAAATCAAGCAAGCCTTAGAACCATTCGATATTCACGTTATTTCGTCGTTTGATGAATTAGATGCTACTGGCGATTTCATCTTCGAGGGAGAAGCGACTTTGGCTGGTGCAACTACTCAACTGCAAAGCAATAACCTCGCCGGTGATGGCGGCGCTCCGCTGGGAGGTGGCTCAGCAACCGTGCCACAATATGGCAGCGATGACGTATACATGTTTTTTGGCGGAATTTTTCAGGTAGTTAATAATGTCGCAGTACCCTCTCTTATTCCTATCTCTGCTTGTTTTGGAGTCAGCGTTGTTGGCAATAAGCCGGATCGGCTCGATTCTGGAGGCATCATCGATGTCAATTACTGGATTGATCGAGTATTAGGTCCCACAGGCACAGGAGGATCACTGAATGTAGCAATCGCGAATGCCGCCATGTATGCCATTGGTTGGGATTACGGCTTAACAGAAGTAGAGAATGGGAAGCAAGGCCCATTAACGGCATACTTTGATTCGGATACTCGTTTAATTAATCAATCCAATGCCATGGTTGAAATGGGATATTTCGAATCCTTCGCGGATTTCCTTAGTCCAACAGGTATTGCCACAACGATTAGTGATACGCATTCTGCGTTCTTCAATCGTTTCAATATGATGCAGAACGGGACTGATTTCCGACATCTGATGCGCACCGGCACTCTTGGTAATCCGCCTATTTTGAATACTCCTGCCTTCCCTTTGCCGCCGAACGACTATCCGTTCCCTGGCATTCCAGACACCACGATCAATACAAATCCTAATGTTCGAGTCAATCTTTACGATCTGCTCGTGAATGATTCCGATATCGGTCGCAATCGCGATGTGCAATACGTGACCGGAACAGGTGCGTTTGATCGAATTACGATTAAGAAAATAAGTAATTCATTAGCCCGTGTCACCGTTTCGGCTTTCCGCGATTCGGGCTTTAAACAGCTTATCGAAACGCAGACTTACAACATTAGCCTGACAAAGATCGTCCAAGCTGGTCGTCACAATTCGCTCGATCCTTTCCGTGTCATTGTTGAAGGTTGCAACAGTAACGATCAGGTATTCATTGATGCGAATCTAGGCGTACGTATCGTTGTGCATGGTGGACCAAATGTTGAACGGCTGAAATTTACCGGCAATGGATCTTACAACGTTCACTACACACCAGACTTGCCTTCGCTCGATCCCCGCACTGAAAATTTTATTCCTGAAGGGTTGCTTCGAGAAGCTTCAGGAACGATGCGCATCACTGGCGACTTCGGTGTAACCACGGTATTGCTCGACAACTACAACCCGATGAACTCCAGCGCCATCCGTTTGGAGAACTTCAATAAAGTTGTTTACCACTCACCTGGTTTCTTTGACATGACGTTGGATGTAACTATTCCACGTAGTGGTGAATGGAACATTGCTGGTGAAGTTGACAACCCTGCTTTCCCGCTTCCGTCTTTTCCTGTGCCATTCTCCGCCCTGACAGGCAACTTGCAAATCGACCGGGTCAAGCATTTGGAAATCGACACCTCGCTGGGAGATTCCAACGATACGATCAATTTTGCTACCGATGCTGTGCTGTCAACCGGGTTGCGCAGCGTTACGGTAAAAGCCGGTGGTGGCATCGACAACTTAAATTTTGATGATACCGGCAGTCTATTTAACATTGACTACTTTATTGCACCTACGGAAGTTGATTATGGGGCAGGAGTATCCAGTCAATTTAGCGGCTACTCTTATAGTGGTGTTCAAAAACTCACAATCAACGGAACACAAGGATTTAACGACTTTGTAGCAATTCCTAGCGATACCACTCGGTATGTCATCAATGGCGAAGATCCGATTGTCGGCTCTCCTGTCGGAGATACGCTTGCCATCCGGCGTGCTGGTACTACAGGTGCTACGCCAATTGCAAATGGTCCGGGCAACGGCACTTGGACCTTCACAAGCGGTCATCAAGATATTGATTTTACCAGCATCGAAGAATCTGTACTGCCACCTGCCGTGGTTGCTGTTAGTGGAGCTTCCGATACTGGTGATGGTAAGCCACTTGTGAAAGTATACGATCCGGCAACGAACGAGTTGCTTTATAGTTTTTATGCTTATCCGAAGTCATTCCGGGGTGGTGTGCGTGTCGCCGTCGCCGACATGAACGGCGATCTGATACCTGATATAGTCGTAGCACCTGGTTCAGGTCGTAGCGAAATAAAAGTGTTTGATGGCGCAGTGCTACAATCGCTCGCTGATCCTGACGGATTTGTAGCTGACCCTGGCACGCCGCTATATGCCTTTTCTCCTGACGGCTCATCCTACAAGTCCGGTTTGTACATCGCTCTTGGCGACGTAGATGGCGATGGCGACATAGATATTGCAACTTCGCGATCGAAGGGCACTACGCGCGTGCGGGTCTTTGAGAACAATGGTTTAGGTACGGACTTCGACCAACTGGCCTCGTGGCGGCCTTACAGCACGAGTGTTAATTCGGGCGCCGCAATCGCAGTGGCCGATATCGACAAGGACGGATTTGCCGAAGTGATCACGGCACCAGGAGCAGGTGCTGTTGCCACCGTCAACATTTTCAGTGGCATCGACGGCTTCTTGCTTCGCAAGTTCAATGCCTTCGAAAGCTCGTTCCGCAACGGTGTTTCACTTGCCGCGGGCGACGCCGATGGTGACGGCCGCGCAGAAATCTTTGTGGGCGCCGGCACCGGTGGTAAGTCTCGTGTTCGAGTA
>CAZIGP010000226.1:0-6936 GCA_964538425.1 uncultured Pirellulales bacterium
AATCCCTCCCCATCCGCTTTTAATGAGTGGTAGGAGCAGTATGCTCAACTTTTGAGCTTCGGTTGATTTGCCAAAACAGAAATGCCGTGAAAAACAAACCGGCGGCGGCAGTGAAAAAAATTACTGCGATATCGACCTGCGCATCGCGAAGTGCGCCGCCGGCATAGATGCCAATTCCGCCCACCAGGCAGCTGCAGAAATTCATGATGCCGTAGCCTGTTGCACGGTAACGTGTGTCGGCAATCACACATAAAATGGGCATTAGATTCGTATCGGCAAATTGGCGACTCACGCCGTAAATAACTAATCCTAAAACGGCAAAGGGTAATAAGAACCCCGTTCCAGCCAACAAAACTCCAGGCGCGGCAATACACAAGCCGACGACAGGCATTAAAAATCTCGCGCTGGGATTTGAACGGTTCCAAAAATCCGACAAAAAACCACCGGTTATCGAGCCGGTGAAACCGGCAATGTGAAGAAAGCTGGTCGTTAAAATTCCCGCGCGTCCTTGGTCCATACTGAATTGCTCCTTCAGATGCACTGGCATCCAGCCGTTTAGTGCCCAACCAGCAAAGCCCATCAAGCTAAAACAAACGAGGATAAGCAAGTATCGCCCGTTGGAAAACAAATGACTGAAGGCTTCCAAAAAACCAACCCGCTGAGAAGCTGTCGCTTGTGCCACGGTCGGAGATTTTGGTGGATTACGCAAAACCGCAATGAGCAATACAGAAAAGACGATACCAATCATACCAAACACTTGAAATGGAACTGTCCAATCGTATTTATCGGCCAGCTTGCCTCCGTATCCTCCTAAACTCGCGCCAACGCTAATGCCACTCATAAAAACACCAATCGCGAGAGAACGAGTCGCACTCGGATGATAGTCGGCAATTAGGGCAAGTGCCGCAGGAATGTAACACGCCTCACTGATGCCCATCAAAGCTCGTGCAAAGAGTAACTCGTTGTAGGTTGTTGCTTGGCTAGTTAGCCAAGTAACTGCAGACCAAATAAAAACGCTACCGATGATCACTAAACTGCGGTTCAATCGATCAGAAATGAATCCAGCCAGCGGACTAAATGCACCGTAAACAAACAGAAAAATTGCGGTTAGCAAACCGAATTCTTTCTCGGTCATCGGGATAGCTTCGATGATCGAATCGTGCATCGTCGTTAGCATTAAGCGGTCGAGATAATTCAATCCTCCGCCAAACCACAAACACGCGACCACAATCCAAGCACCAGGGAGGGCAACCAGCGTTGAAGTAGCCGAAGGGGCAGCTTTCATGAAAATCAAAGGTTTTGAAGGTTGCCGTTGAAGAATTGGTTAGCAAAAATGGCTATGGGCAGAAGTGTATACACATGAATTCCATTGGTGCGCTATTGTGCCGAGAGGAGAGATTCCACGCAATCGGGGGTGCGGCACGCATTCAATCGGTCGCAAAATAAGAAAGGGCTACGCCATGTAAAAAGCCGGCCAAATTCTCCTGCGTTGCAAAAAGGCAACGTTCCTCGGGCAGGTGGGGAAAGAAGCTAATGGCCTCGGGCATTAATGCCTTAAGTTGCTTTAAACTCAAGGTTTGTAGTTCCTGAGCTTATATGGCGCAGAGGTTTGATTATGGGGCGTAAAGTTGGTGTTTGACCCCACCGCAAAGCAGCAATTACAATGAAATTTTGAGACTTATCTTCGGAACTTAGGCTTTGCATCTATGAGAAACTGTAAAATTGATTTTCATCTGCGGCTACCTTGCTTTGCGGCAATGGGCATATTGATCGCCGCCGTCCTGCTAATTGCGGATCGTTCTGTACTGGCGGAAGCCCAGCAAACTCGTAGCGCTCCTAAAGGTTATCGCAAACTTGGTCCAGGGGTAGAAACAACAATCTCGCCTAAATTCGATGCCAAAGACACCGTTACAGAACACGATATCGTAGAAATTCAATCGGCAGGCCAAGAAATTGAGTGGAAGCCTGAAACGCAATCACCGAGTTCGACACTTAAGGCTCTGACACAAAATATTCCTTTTCGACGCAGTGTGTGGTATTTGGAATTCACCTACAAACCACTGCGGATGATCGATGTTGAATTGCCTACTAAAGAAGGACGGATGGAAAAAAAGACCGTGTGGTACTTGGTCTATCGCGTCAAGAACCTGGGAGGTCATTTACAGCCAGCGGCAAAAGACGACGGCCACATCCATGAAAATCAACTTGTTGATTACCCCGTAGGCTTCTTTCCGCAGTTTGTATTGGAAAGTCACGATTATAAGAAGGCTTATCTCGACCGCGTTTTACCTCTGGCAGTTGACGCCATTGAACGGCGTGAAGATCCCAACCGTCGACTTCTCGATAGCGTACAAATCAGCAAAACGCCGATTCCAGTCAGTAAGCCGGGAGAAGACGGCAGCGTGTGGGGGGTAGCTACGTGGACCGATATCGACCCAAGGATCGACTTTTTTTCGATCTACGTAAAAGGCCTGACGAATGCTTACCGTTTTACGGATCCGCCGGGAGCGTACAAAGCTGGCCAAGAGCCTGGATCAGGCCGTCGAATCGCTCAAAAAACCCTTAAATTGAACTTCTGGCGACCAGGCGACGCTTACGACGTCAATGAACGGGAACTGTACTCCGGCATTCCCGGCAAGGTTGACCACGAATGGGTTTTTCGGTAAACAGAGAGATTCTCCCCGTGCAGTTACCTGTGCAAAGTGGAGAAAATGATCGTCCGGCGCTCCCTGGCGTAATGGGTCTGCGCGATTCCCCATTTTCCCCGATACTTTGAACTTCCCCACCCTCTATCTATGGCACACAAAAAAGGTCAAGGCTCTAGCCGCAACGGTCGCGATTCCAACGGTCAACGACGTGGTGTAAAGCGTTTCGCTGGTGAATCGGTCATTGCCGGCAATATCATTGTTCGCCAGGTGGGAAATACATTTCATGCCGGGCGCGGTGTAGGACAAGGCAAAGACTTTACGCTCTTCGCGCTGGTTGACGGAGTCGTAAAATTTGATCGCGCTGGTCGACGGGTCAACGTTATGACGGCAGAGAACAACTAAAAATATCGACCTCTTGTCAAAGCTATCGATCTGCAGTTTAAGTCCGGCAATCTAACTGCATCATGTTTTTCTGATTCACAGGCAGCAGAAAATTTTTCTACTTCATGCTGCCGCGGTTCAGACAGTCGATGAGTTGACGCAGTCGCCCTAAGCTGCGCCGATTGAAATGAAAGGCAAGCCGAGGCAGCGCTACAAGTGCCGGTTCGTCACGTTCTTCTCGCAAAGGTCCGCTAAGCGTGAATTGGCCATCGACTAGAATGTCGTCGAAGTTTTCGTTGATTTCGGCCAGTAGTGCTTCGCTAATCGAATCGTGAAGTCGGATCACTAACTTGTTTTTCACGTATCGCATGCTGTGATAGACACGGAAAAAGTTGAGGATCTCTTCGACCGCCACATCCACAGAATCTGTCAACTTGTAGAGCGACAAATCCTCTGGTGAAATCATTTTGTCGGCCAGTAGGCGGTCTTGGATAAATTTCATGAAAGGCTGCCAAAACTTTCCACCGGGCTCGTCGAGAAATACCACGGGAACCATGTCTCGCTTACCGGTTTGCAAAAGCGTGAGCACTTCGAGGCCTTCGTCCAGAGTGCCAAAACCGCCAGGCAATAAGCACACAGCATCGCATTCCTTCACGAACATCAGTTTACGCGTGAAGAAATATTTCATGTGAACAAGCTTCGGGTCGCCCGCAATGATGGGATTCGACGATTGCTCGAACGGCAACATGATGTTGAGCCCCATCGAGTTTTCTCGACCGGCGCCCACGTGCCCTGCCTCCATGATGCCGCTGGCCGCACCAGTCACAACGAGCCAACCCCGTTCAGCCATTGCGCGGCCAAAATCTACCGCTTGAACATAGGTACCTTTGTCGGGGCGAGTGCGAGCAGAGCCGAACACCGTAACTTTGCGACGCGAACGATACGGGGAGAATACCTTAAAGGCGTAGCGCAGCTCGCGCATCGTGCGGCTAAGAATTTTCAAATCGCCGCGCGATGGTTTGTCGGCCGCCATTTTCTCAGCCGATTCTTTAATTTGCTCGATAAGATCCGCAATACGATCGCGCGCCAGTGCATCGACGCCATCGACAGCAACACTATCGAGAGCTGCGGGAATAGCCACAGGGTCAGCAGCGGCAGCGGCAATCAGAGCACTGGTTATTTCGCGCGAAGCGGCTTTGGCTTCAATGCTCGGAGAGGCCACATCGCCATTGTGCGGGGATGCCGGTTGCGAAGCGTTTGTTTTCGAGGTCGATGCAGATCCTGGGTCACTCACTCTTCAGTCTTCCTTATAACTCAACCGCAAGAACTTTGTAGATGATTACTCGATGCGGCATATTCAATTATACCGTGTTTCGTAGAGATTCTGCGAGTCGGAGGGCATTACAGGTGTGAAATATAGCACTAGCCCCCGTTTGATTCACACAATCGGCGACGAATCACTGCAGGAATGCCGCTAGCTGGTCGCAAAGTTACCGAAGGCCATGGTTTTACGCTTTGTGGATTCACCAATTCAAAACGGAATCGAGACGCGATTGTGGCAACGACCAAGATTGTCTCCAGCATTGCAAAGATATTGCCGATACAGCCGCGCGGACCGCCGCCGAAGGGAAAATAAGCATATTGCGGACGGTCTTTCGACGCGCTATTTAGCCAGCGTTCAGGGCAAAACTTTTCGGGATTATCCCACCAGCGCGGATCACGGTGAATAACCCATTGGCTCATAATAACCGCGCTGCCGGCTGGTACGTGATAGCCGCCAATCGTGGTATCGCTTAAAACACGACGGCTAAAAGCAAATGCAGGCGGGTAAAGACGCATCGCTTCTTTTACGACAGCCTCGGTGTAAACCAGCTTCGGTATATCAGCCACGCTCGGTAGACGATTGCCGACAACTGCGGTCAATTCTTTGATCAATTTGGTCTCTATTTCTGAACTCTGCCCCAGTAGAAACCACGTCCAAGCCAACGCATTAGCGGTTGTTTCATGACCTGCCAAAAAGAGAGTCATCACTTCGTCACGCAACTGTCGATCGGTCATGCCGGTTTGATCAACTTCATCGCGGGCAGCAATCAGCTTAGAAAGTAAGTCGCCGCGGTCGCCACCACTTTCGCGCCGCCCGCGGATGATGCGGTTTACCACAAGATCCAATTGCCGCACGTTGCGTTTGGCTCGTCGGTTTCGCGGTGTGGGAATCCACATTGGAGGATTAAACCAACCTTCGAATCGGCTGCTGAAATCTCGCATTGCCGAATCAATCGGCTCCGAGATTTCGTTGGAAACGTCACTGAGATCAATATCCATCAGCGTTTTACCAACGATGCCAAGTGCTAAGCGATTCATTTCATGATGCAAATCGATATGCTTGTCGCCTGCCCACTGGTCTAACGCTTTGACAGTTTGAGCCAAGATGATTTCGGCGTATCCATTGACGCTGGCCTTGCTGAAAGCCGGCTGCATTAACCGCCGCTGCCGCAGCCAGAACTCTCCTTCGCTATTGAGCAAACCATTTCCTAGCACCGGCCGCAACAATTCAAAAACATAACTTTTGCCAAACTTTCGGTTTTCACTGACTAAGACTTGGTCGACAAAGTCGGGATGACTGGCCAAATGCACCAGGCGCGGACCAAGCTTTAAAGCCACCAAATCGCCATATTCTCGCGCGCATCGTGTAAAAAAACCAAGCAAATCACGGCGAAATTCTCGTAAATTACCCAGCAACCAATGACCTTTGGGTCCAGGGGGACGTGCGGGAATGGTCATAGGTAAAAACCTCGCTTCCGCAAGTTTATCTGCGAAGCATCCGCTGCAAAAGCATGATCTAATTGTTCCGTTAAGAGTGACAACCTTAAGCTAACCAGCCTCCGGAAAGCTAAAGGCACACCTACCCATCTTTTTTTAGCGGCAGATATTGGCAGCTGTTACGTGGTTAATGTTTGCAAACCCCGTAAAAAGCGCGCAAAAAAAGCCGCTGAATATTCCAGCGGCTTAAAATTCTCAGCTTGGAAATCAATCGGCAAAAATTATGCACCTGGACGAAGATGATGCTGGTAAGCCAAAATCACTTCGTATAAGTCCGTTGAAATACGGATTTCATCATTGGCAAAGTCCCGCAGCCAAGTGCGGCGGCTATTTACCGCATCAGCCAACAGCGGTAGCACCTCGCCCAATGGCACGGTCACTGTGTTGGAAGCCTCTTCTGTTCGGCTGCATGTGGCAGAGCGAGTTTCCGAATCGGGCCCGTAATAAACCTTAAACCGATGTGCTGCGGCCATAAACGTCATCCTTGACGAGGGAATAGTTCGGCGAGTCCTGGCTAAATGCCAAGGCTGCCAGTGCACTGCCGTTAAATTTCAACAGCGCACGATCGCCCACCCTGCTCCAGCGACCACTACTATCGGCTCCAGGAACATCCGGATTTGATAAATTATCCCATTGATGCCAGATTTTTTTAATCTGCCGACGACAGCAGTGCTAGCGAAAGTAGAAATCGCGAAATACACAGAGTCACTAAGAAAAGCACGCAGACAGGGCAAATCCAATCATTTTGCCCCGCTTTTAGACAGTTAGCCTCTCAAACTTTTACAGTTCGACAGCAACGCCCACTAAACGTGAGGGGCGCGCCAGATCGCTAAACCATAAGACGCTACAAAGATAGCAGTCAGGACGATCAAAGTCCCTTCGACCAAGGTTCCAGCGCGAGATAACAACTCAAACGACGTATAAACCATTACCCACCTCCAGTCGCCGCACCAAATTGCCCCGAAGCGCAAACTTCGTCGTCAGACGGCGCAATAATTCCCCTGTACCGAATTTCGGCTAACGATGTCAACGATTTTCAGAGAAGTTTTACAACCAACTGAGTAAAAAATCTGGCTACGGGTATGGC
>CAZIGP010000227.1:0-6920 GCA_964538425.1 uncultured Pirellulales bacterium
CATGCCTGTGCGTGATAAACGAGCGATGTAAGCGGCATAAGGTGCTCCGAGGCAAAATGCCGGTAGAACCAATTGATCAAAGCTCCCCCATCCGGCGGCTGGAAAAATAGGCCAAACAAAGACAAACAAAATAATGGCAATTCCTGCCACAACAAAATTGGGAACAGCAATGCCAAGAGTGGCAAGCGTCATGAACCCAAAATCGAGTGCTGACCGTCGTCGCACTGCCGAAATTATTCCTGCCGCGAGACCCAGCGTTACCGCAAAGGTTAGTGCCAACAGGCCGAGTGCGGCGGAGATGGGTAAGGCCTGTGAGACAATTTCGTTCACACTGAAATCTGCGCGACGGTAACAATATCCAAAATCAAAATGTAAATTTCGCCACAATTCATTTACGTATTGTTCGAATAATGGCCTGTCGAGTCCGTATCGGGCTAATTGGTTTGCTTCAATGGCAGGTTCCAGTTTTCGTTCATCATCGAATGGCCCGCCTGGTATAGCACGCATCAAAAAGAACAGGATCGTAAACACGACCCATAGCGTGACGGCCATCCAGCACAGTCGTCGAAAGAGGAACCAAATCACAGGGCTGATGGCTTTCGAGAATTAATGGGTATTAATCCGCTTGTAGGTTTTGAGGATTTGTTGGAAGAAAAGGTCCGAGTGGCTTAAAGCGACGTTTTTCTTCTGGGTCGATCCAAACTTTTTTCAGCGGATGTAAGTTCTGCATGTTAGCGAAAACACCTTTTACATACGGCGCTGTCATTCCCATGCTGACGTAATAGTACAGAGGAATCACTGGGATTTCATCCATCAAAACACGTTCTGCTTGATGATAAATTTGCAGACGTTTGTCTTTATCCTCCAACTGTGCTTGTTTGATTAATTTGTCATACTCAGGATTACTCCAACCTGTGTTGTTGTTGCCTCCATTAGTTACCCACATTTTGAGAAATGTGGCGGGATCAGGATAATCGGCAATCCAACCATAACGAGCAATGTCATAATCCAAACGCACCTGGGCACTTTGATAGGCGCCCCATTCTTGTTGTTGTAGATCAACATTGATTCCCAGGTTTTCTTTCCATTGCGATTGAATGACCTGGGCGATTGACGCATGGAGCTCGACTGGATTGAACAAGATTGAAAGCTTGGGAAAGCCTTTGCCCCCAGGGAAACCAGCTTCGGCCAATAGCCGTTGAGCTTCTTTTGTATTTTCCGGATCGCAATGAGCCGCTTGATAAGGCACGTATTGGCTGATTACAGGAGGTACCATACTGCTGGCAGGAATTTGTCCAGCTTTAGTGACATGTTCGACAATTTCCTTACGATGAACGGCCATACTTAAAGCTTTACGAACTCGCACATCATCAAGTGGTTTATGCGTGACGTTTAGGCGATACATGTACGTTCCTAAATACGGCTGCGGCTTGAAATCCGCGCGGCCACTCGCCAAAAGGTCTCGCACCACTGACATCGGAACGGTATCCGCAACGACATCGGTTTGACCGGTAAGATAAAGGTTCAGCGCCGTTGTTTCAGATTCGACAGCCAATGCGTCGATCGAATCGAGTTTTACATTCTCACGGTCCCAATACGTGTCGCTTTTTACCAGACGAATTCGATCCCGCACTCGACGGCTTTCTAAGCGAAAAGGACCGTTGCTGACAAGATTTTCAGGTCGAATCCAATCAGGCCAAGGATGTGTTTCGAGGCAGCGGCGATTCACCGGAAAGAAAGGATAAAAGCCTGTGAGAGTAACAAAATATGGCACGCGATGATTAAGTTTAAATTCAATGATGTAATCATCCGGTGAACGAATTCCAACGGTGTCGAAGTCAATCAGTAGCCATTTATAGTCTTCAAGTCCATCGCCACCCCCTTTGCGAAAACGCCGCAACTTGCCATTACTTTCTACAGCGTAGGTTGCTTTGTCGTCGAAGAGTTTTTTAGCATCTATAGTTTTTTTTGCATTGTTGGTGTCATCAGGTTTAGCTTCGATCGCGACTAATTTCCCTTTGACAATTTCTCCAGCAGTATAGGGCAGGGCGGCTATAGGTTTAGTGAGTAGTTCGATTTCAACGGCATCGCCAATTTTGACGCTATTGGTGGTATATCGCTCCGCATTTTCAGCGTACCAGAGTTCATAAGCATATTGCGCAGCAGTGGCAGGATGTAATAGGCGACGGAATGACCACAAGAAATCTTGGGCCGTAATCGAACTGCCGTCCGACCATTTCGCATTTTTACGTAGATAAAACGTATAAGTTTTTCCATCGGCCGATTCTTCCCAACGTTCCGCAATAGCAGGACCGGGTTCAAGAGTTTTGGGGTCCCATCGGCACAAGCCTTCGAAAATTTCTTCGACAATTCGATGGTCCGGAACACCCGTGACAGTATGAGGATCGAGACTTTTTACCTCCGTACCATTTACGAACGTGTAATCAGCAGGTGGAATTGTGCCACGCAAGAGGGCAAGGCCTGTAGCCGCAGCGAAGCCTATAAAGACGAGCACAATCAGAATATTGCGGCCGCGAGATGACATAACGAAATGCAACGACTATTGGGCCAAAAGCGTTTCGACTAATTGAGGAATCTCTTCGTAAGCTTTGCTACCTTCAAATCGTTTGGAAAGCTTGCCATCGCGGTCGAACACGTAAACCGCAGGGATGGCCGCCAATTCCATTTTCTTATAGAGCGAGTCCGCCTCTTCGCTGGAAAGAACATTATCGAAATTCGCCTGCTGCTTCTCAAGGAACTTCAAGACATCGGGTTGTACTTCTTCCGGCTTGCCGATGCCCTCGTAATCGAAACTAAGTGAGATACAGGCCAGCTTGTTGGCATCGTGCTGCTTATGCAAGGCAACAAGCTTGGGGAACTCTTGAATACACGGTCCGCAGGAAGTGCTCCAACAGTCCATCACTACAACTTTGCCTTGATGGCTGGCGATTAGTTTTTGGATGCCGTCATAATCGAGAACTTTGATCGACACTGCTTTTTCAGTGGAACTCGTTGATTCTATCGATGGCTTGGTTGCAGGATTGCAACCAACGGTTAAAGCAAACATTACAGCAAGAAGAGGTACAGTGGGAGAAATACTATTTCTAAAAATCATAAGGCCGCCAAATAAAAGGAATAGTGATTGCAAATTTGCACCGTTTCGTCAGACTGCATTCTAGTGTACTGTGAAAGGATGACGTGAAACAATTGTTGAAACTATTCAGCCGACAAACACTTTTATGCCATTTGTTCACCAGCGCCATAAGCCACCGTCACCATTGGATAATCCGCGCGAACTATTAATTGCCTGCGCACCGATGCGCAGCAATGTCAATCTTTCACATATCATGCGTTTGGCAGGCTGTTCGGCGGTGCCACGAGTTATATGTTGTGGTCATGCTCGAGTAATTGACAAAATTGCCCGTGACGGAGTGGATACCGTTCAGCTTGAAGTTCATCGCACTTTGCCCCCTGTGCTCAAGCAACTGAAAGCGGAGGGGTTTCAGCTAGTAGGGCTGGAACAAACAACCGGCTCCGAAAGTTTGCCAGAATTTCGCTTCGAGCAGCGAACAGTGCTAGTCATCGGTAACGAGCGGCAGGGGCTGACCGAGGAAGAGTTGGCACTTGTTGATCGTGTGGCCGAGATTCCCGTCTTTGGGCTTCCTTATGCTTACAACGTGCATACGG
Organism: uncultured Pirellulales bacterium; assembly: GCA_964538425.1. Taxonomy (GTDB): domain Bacteria; phylum Planctomycetota; class Planctomycetia; order Pirellulales; family JADZDJ01; genus JADZDJ01. The sequence goes on from CAZIGP010000227.1 coordinate 3,688, forward strand.
CCGTGGCCATGGCGGTTTACGAGTATTGCCGGCAATTTCCCCGAGGTTGAAGGTCAGTAACGCGTAAACGCCCTCTTTCGGTTTAGCCAGTGGGGGCGTAAAATCACGGGTTTGGGCATTATTTTCAGTTTGTGGAAGGGAGTTTTCTGTGCCGGCCACCTGTGTCATTGGGCTGCAATGGGGCGACGAAGCCAAGGGGAAGCTTGTCGATCTGCTGACGCGGCAGCACGACATTGTTGTTCGCTATCAAGGAGGCAGCAACGCTGGGCATACAGTTGTCGTTGGCGACCAAAAGTACAAGCTTTCACTCATCCCTAGCGGTATTTTGGCTAGTGGAGTGCAATGCGTTGTTACCGGTGGCGTTGTATTGAATCCGAAAAGTATTCTTGAGGAAATCGACGGCTTAACTGGCCGTGGCATAAAAGTAAGCAGCAATCTGATGCTTAGCGATCGAGCGCACGTCATCTTTCCGTGGCACATTGCTGAAGACCGCGTACTCGATAAAAGTTGTTCCAGCGGTGAAAACATTGGCACCACCATGCGCGGCATCGGCCCCTGCTATAGCGATAAGGTTCGCCGTTCATATGCAGTACGCCTTGGCGATTTATATCGTGACACATTTCGAGAACGAATTACCCATATCGTCGACGCAAAAAATAAAGAACTTGCCGGCTTTGCCGGCGAGAACGGTATGGGACCTTTTGATGCAGCAGCGATTTTCAATGAATACAAAGGGTACGCCGAACGACTTAAGCCATTCGTAGCCGATACCACCGCATATCTGCTAGATGCAGCGGAATCGAATAAACGAATTTTGTTTGAAGGCGCTCAAGGTGCGCTGCTCGACATTGATCACGGTACATTTCCATTCGTCACCAGTAGCAATAGCTCTGGTGTTGGTGTGCCAAGCGGTTCTGGAGTGCCGGGTCGCTGGGTCAATAAAGTGTTAGGGGTTGTAAAGGCCTATTCTACACGGGTGGGAGGTGGGCCGTTCCCCACTGAGCAGGAAAATGAAGTTGGACATCATCTCCGAGAACGTGGCAATGAATATGGTACCGTTACACGCCGTCCGCGCCGTTGTGGCTGGTTCGACGCAGTTGCGGTTCGATACACAGCGCGCCTCAGCGGCGTCGATGCCGTAGCAGTAATGCTGCTAGATGTTTTGAGCAAATTACCAGAAATCAAGATTTGCACGGCCTACGAGATTGGCGGCAAGCGAGTAACTCAATTTCCCAGCCATGTCGATGATTTGCGAAATGCCAAGCCCGTGTTTGAATCACTACCTGGTTGGGATGAAGAAATTACCGAATGCCGGCAAATTGCCGAGTTGCCAGAAAATGCCAGGCGATATTTGAACCGACTGAGCGAAATCATTGGTCGACCCGTGCAAGTGGTTTCGGTCGGACCTGAGCGAGAACAGACAATGTTTGCGGGCAATTGTGCTGCGCCCGTGACTGCTGGCGCGTGAGCTGCGGTTTCTTTTTGACGAATTAGCCGTTTCGGTGTCTTTTCTAAGACGCATTTTGCGTAGTACGATAGAAGAAGTAATTCCCATACCGGGATGAGACCCGGGGCTGTTGTCACCGCCTTAAAATTGCTTGTTAAGTTGTCTTCTATTGCGCCATCTTCTGCTGAAGCTTTGCCTGTGCCGCGTGTCAAAATGCCGCGACATATCGCCGTCATTATGGACGGCAATGGTCGTTGGGCACAGCGGCAAAACTTACCTCGTATCGAAGGTCACCGCCGCGGCGTAGCCAGTGTGCGACGGATCACCGAAGAATGCGCTCGATTGGGCCTGGAGCAACTCACGCTCTATTGTCTTTCTAGCGAAAACTGGAAGCGACCCGAACTCGAGTTGAATTTTTTGATGCACCTACTTGAGCAGTACATGATCGAAGAGCGTACAACGATCATGGAAAATGATATTCGTGTGACGGTCATCGGTCGCCGCGAAGGTATTCCGTTGACGACACTGGACGAGATGGATAAGACGATTGCCATGACTGCTGACAATCAGGGCATGACATTGTGCCTGGCAATCAACTATGGCGCCCGGGCGGAAGTGCTCGACGCCGTTCGGAAAATCGCTGTTGAGGTAGAGCAAGGAAAATTAAAGTCTGCCAACATCGATGAAGACACCATCGCGAATCATCTCTATACAGCGGGTATGCCAGACCCCGACTTGTTAGTTCGCACCGCAGGTGAAATGCGGATAAGCAACTATTTGTTATGGCAGATCAGTTACGCAGAAATTTGGGTGACGGAAAAATGCTGGCCAGAATTTGACGTGGCCGATTTGCATGATGCAATCCGAGATTTTGCCAGCCGAGATCGGCGGTTTGGTGGCCTGACTTCGTTATAATAGAGCGGCAACATTGGACTTGAATTTCATTTGCCTTGGAAAATAACATCTCTTAGCAGCTAATTCTGCGTTTTTAACTATTTTATTTTGCTGATCAATGCCGTGCTAAGATATCGCTTACTGTTGGGCACACTGTTTGTCGCCATGACAGTTGGTTTATGTTGGGCAGATGGATATCGATGGTTGGGAGCGCCTCCAGGAGTTTGGTTGTTTCCACTAGCACTTTTACTGTGTGTGCTTGCTAGTGGTGAGATACTGTGGCTGTTTGCAGCAAGAGAACTAAGACCCATACCGTGGGTTGTATACTTTGGCAACGTGCTCATTGTCGCAGCTAATGCCTTGCCGGTATTTTGCCCGAATGTCGCCAGCGAGTCTTCTTTAGGTCGCTTTGGTTTGCCATTTTGTGCGTTCGGAATTGGATTGCTTTTAGCTTTTATCGGTGAGATGCGGCGCTATGAGCAGCCTGGCAAAGTGATCGTTCAATTAGCGCTAGCAGTATTAAGTTTTGCTTACATAGGGATACTTCTTACCTTTGCGGTGCAATTGCGGCTATTCGGAGGCAATTTCCAAGGAATGACGGCGCTCGCATCGCTAATCACGGTAGTCAAGATGGGCGACACCGGAGCGTATACAGTAGGCCGTCTTGTTGGCCGACACAAAATGGCTCCTGTGTTAAGCCCAGGTAAAACGTGGGAAGGCTTTGGCGGGGCAATGGTGTTTGCGATTTTTGGTTCGTGGCTGGTATTTAATCTCGTTGCCCCTGCAGTAAGCAGTTGGGCAGGAACTTCGCAATTCATGGCCTTAGAGCTTTGGCGTGTAATTGCCTATGGAGTGATTGTGGGCATTGCAGGCCTTTTAGGAGACTTGGCTG